>JALRJT010000193.1 GCA_023254985.1 Ilumatobacteraceae bacterium
AGACGCCTTCACCCCGCTCGCGCTCGCAGCGGCGTGGGAGCCTCGACTGCGACTCGGCACCGCGATCGTGCCCGCATACACGCGAACCGCGCCGGTGATCGCTCAGAGCGTGGCTGCGATGGCGGATGCTGCGCCGGGACGCTTTGCGATCGGCATCGGCTCGTCGAGCAACGTGATCGTGGAGCGGTGGAACGGAGTGCCGTTCGTCGAGCCGTACAAGAAGGTGCGCGACGTCGTGCGCTTCTTGCATGACGCGTTCACGGGCGAGAAGATCACCAAGGAATACGACACGTTCAAGGTCGACGGTTTTCGCTTGAGCATCAAGCCGGAGCAGAAGCCGACGATCCTGATCGCAGCGTTGCGCGAAGGAATGCTCAAGCTCGGTGCCCGTGAGGCCGACGGTGTGATCATCAACTGGTTGTCCTCGAGTGACGTCTCCAAAGTCGCCAAAGTCGTGGCAGATGCCGCCGACGGTGCGGACAAGGAGATTGCCGCACGCATCTTCGTCTGTCCGAGTGAGGACACTGAGACGGTTCGGGCCGGAGCACGCTTCGCGATCGCTGCGTACATGAACGTCCCGGTCTACGCCGATTTCCATCGTTGGATGGGGCGTGCACCGCTACTTCAGGGAATGTGGGATGCGTGGAAGGCAGGCGATCGCAAGGGGGCGCTCGCTGCGATTCCCGATCAGGCGGTCGACGAACTCGTCGTGCACGGAAGCCCTGCGCACTGTCGCGACGTCATCGACGACTACTTCCGCAATGGCGTGACGACCTCGTCGCTCGCGATACTGCCACTCGATCCGAAGATGGATTACTGGACTGCGGTCAAAGACTTGTCACCCAGCGCCCGCTAGCGAGACGAAAGAGAGAAGTGCAGCGCGGTCAACATCACGCCGAAGAGTGTGAGTGAGATCAGGATCTGCGCGGAGAAGTACGCCAACATGACGCGATTGAGTGCGCGTTCGATTTCGTCAACGATGAGGCTGATGTCACGAAAATCCTGTCCGGTTGCCGGTTGTTCTTGCTGTTCAGCGAAGTTCTCGCTCATGGCTGGGGGATTCGCTCGAGCGATGGCAATTGATTGTCTGGCATCGAGTCCTCCAAAGTGTCGTTGCGTATCTCGATGTACGCGCCATGGATGCGACTGTGGCACATCTCGTGCTTTGGTTGTCAAGGACCGTTTTGGGTGCTGGATCTCTCGGGCAGGGTCGTAGTTCGCGGGGCAGCGGCAACTAGCGTTGGGAGTCCATGGCTCGCGAAAAGATCTACACCCGTGCGGGCGATGACGGCACGACGGGCCTGTTCTATGGCGGCCGCGTAGGAAAAGATTCGGCGCTTCCTCGCGCCTATGGCGCCGTGGACGAAGCGCAGGCGATCCTTGGTCTGGTGCGTGCCGAGGCTGGCAAGGGGACCGAGCTTGACGACATCCTCGTGCACATCTGCCGTGACCTGTGGGTGTTGATGGCCGAACTCGCGACCCTGCCGGAGAACCGCACGAAGCTGGTCGACGGCAAGACTCGCGTGACGGCTGAGATGGTCGAAAAACTCGAGCACATGATCGATTCGCTCGACGAGCGCTTCGTCCCGCCGACGGATTTCGTCGTGCCCGGACAGAACAAGGTGTCGGCACTTCTCGATGTGGGTCGCACGGTTGCTCGGCGCGCGGAGCGACATTCGCTCGCCGCCGCACCGCCTCCGTCGCAGGCGTGCCCCTACTTGAATCGTCTGTCAGACTTGTTGTGGACGCTCGCGCGCTGGCAAGAAGGCGTGTCGCTCCCCGTCAAAGACGTGAAGTAATTCGATAAGAGAAGGGACATCACATGTCGTACTCAGTAGCCGCAAAGATCCCCGCGGGCGTCGCCGCGATCGGTGTGCCGATCGCCTCTGAAGGCGCATTGCCGAAAGGTGTCTCGCTGTCGCGTTCGACGCTCGAGTCGCTCGGCTTCACCGGCAAGGTCGGCCAGACCTACGTCGTGCCGGCAGACAAGGGTCCGGTCACGATCCTCGTCGGCGTGGGTGAGGCGTCGAAGGTGACGATCACGGGCTTGCGCAAGGCCGCGGCCGCTCTCTCGCGTGCCGCCTTGCCGTATGCATCGCTCGCCACCGAACTCGCCAACGTGGGACGCGTGGATCGCAAGCTCGCGGCCCAGGCGGTCGTCGAAGGGTTTGCGCTCGCACACCACCGCTACACGGACTTGAAGACCGTCGACAAGAAGGCCCCGAAGCTCGAGAGCGTGACGCTCGTCGGAACTGGCGCAGCGCTGCAGGCTGGTGTGAAGCGTGGTGTCGTCACGGCGACTGCGACGAACATGGCGCGCGATTTCGCGAACATGCCACCCGCATATCTCACCGCGCGAATCTTCGCCGACAAGGCCGTCGAGATCGCAGGACAGACCGGACTCAAGGTCGAGGTGTTCAACAAGGACCAACTCCTTGCGATGGGATGTGG
>JALRJT010000106.1 GCA_023254985.1 Ilumatobacteraceae bacterium
CACCGTCGACGAAGCGCAGTGCAACTGGAAGGTCCTGGTCGAAAACTACTCGGAGTGCCTCCACTGCTCTGTCGTTCATCCCGAGTTTTGCGATCTCGTGCCCGTGTACAAGACGGGACGCACGATCGAGAGCGACCGTGAGGACTGGGCCGCTCGACTAAAGACCGGGGCCACGGCGATCTCCTTCGATGAAACGTCGTCGTTGCCGATGATTCCGAGTATGACCGAACCGCTCGTCTACGGTGCGTTCGTCTATCCCAACATGTTGATCGACGTGATGCCTACCTGCGTGGCGCTCACCCGCTACGTGCCGCGCTCTGCGTCGCACACCACCGTGCACACCGACTATCTCTTCCCCAGGACAACGCTTGAGGACTCCTCGGTTGACCTCACCCCGACACTGTCATTCAACGACCTCGTGAACCAGCAGGACATCGCGGTTTCCGAGCGCGTTCAGCGGGGCGTCAACTCCAAATCGTTCGTCAGGGCCCATCACACTGGCATGGAGAAGTACGCCCAGCAGTTTGTCAAGCGCTACCGCGCCGACATCCGCTAGTTATAGCTACCGACGGCAAAGTCGGCAGACGTGCGATCGCTCACGTCGGCGAGCACGCGACCGAACCGATCCATGTTGTCGATCCATTGGTCGGCGTGCGTGCGATCATGTGCCACCGACATCGTGATCGACTCGCTCTTTCCCCACGGTGGGAGGAACACGCCACCGTTGAACTGGGTGAGGAAGTGCAGGTGCGACACGGCTGTGTTGAATCCAAGGAACTGTCGGTAGTTCGTCGCTACCTCGCCGCTGAACACGACACAGACCTTGAACCCGTAGTGGTAGCCATAAGCCTGATGCCCGTGAGAGCGCAACACCTCGAGGGATTGTTTCAAGACGTATGAACCCACGTCATCGGCGCGTGCGTAGGCATCCTCGGTGAGCACCTCGGTGAGCGTCGCCACTGCAGCTGCCATCGTCAATGGATTGCCATTGAACGTGCCGATCTGGTTGTAACTCCCATCCTCGATCAAACCCATCACCTCTTCGGTTCCGCCGATCGCTCCACATGGCACGCCACCGCCGAGAGCCTTGGCGAGACACACGAGATCGGGCGTGACGCCGAAGAGGCGTGTTGCGCCACCGCGATGCACGACGAGACCAGTCTTCACTTCGTCGAAGGTGAGCAATGCCCCATGGCGATGCACGATGTCCCGAACACCCTCGAGATAGCCCGCGTCGGGAACGATGATGCCCGCGTTCATCATCATCGGCTCCATGATCATGCCCGCAATCTGACCAGGATGTTCGGCAAACACACGCTCGAGTGCTGCGAGATCGTTGAACGGCACGATCCTTACGAGGTCGGCCACCGCCTGTGGCACTCCCTCGCCAGGCGTACGAGTCGGGTCGTATGACGGCCCAAGTTGATCGACAGAACGAAAGATTGACACGAGCACCGAGTCGTGATGGCCGTTGTAGCCGCCCTCGATCTTGACGATGAGATCACGACCCGTTGCTGCACGCATGAGGTGGATCGCATCCATCGTGGCCTCGGAGCCCGAGTTATTGAAGCGCCATTTCGGGAGTCCGAATCGCTGTGCAAGCAGTTCGGCCACCGTGATGATGTCTGGGGACGGTTGCGCGAAGTGCGTCCCCTTTGTGACGCGGTGCTGGACCGCCCGAACGATCGCAGGGTTGGCGTGTCCGACGATGTTGGCTCCATACCCGGCGTGAAAGTCGATGTACCGATTTCCATCGACATCCCAGACATAGGCACCCTCACCTCGTTCGACCCAGATTGGCACGGGTCGCGAACTCGCCCAACTAGAGGCGACGCCGCCGGGGATGAATTCCGAGGCCCTGGCGTGGTGTTTTACGGACCCGGGAATTCGAGCAAGCAGTGCCGCTTCCTCGCTCCCGATTCGCTTGTCCAATTCATTCACGAGGAATAAGGTACACCCATGCAACGACGTGACTTCCTTCGCACCCTTTTAGCAACAACCGGCGGCCTGGCAATTGCACCGAGCGTGCTCGCCGCATGTGGTTCTTCGTCGAGTTCCAGTGGCGCGCTCGTCATCGGAACGCCACAAAACCCAGTCACACTCCCATCGACCGGAGAAGCGATCGCCGACGGACTCGCCAACGAGGGTGGGACGATGGAGATCCTCAACTGGGCCGACTACACGAACCCAGAGGTCATCGCCGACTTCGAAAAGGCCTTTGGCGTCACCATCAAGCAGAGCATCTACGACAACGAAGACGCCGCCATCGCCAAGTTGCGCAACGGCACGCTCAAGCCCGACTTGATCATCGGGATGACCGACACCGCACTTGCCCGCCTCGTTGCTGGCGATCTCATCCAGCCGCTCAATCAGACCTACATTCCGAATCGAAACAATCTGCTTGCCGGTCTGCAGAACCCGTATTACGACCTGGGCTCGCAGTACACGATGGCCCAATTCATCTACGGCAACGGCATCGGATTTCGCTCTGATCGCGTAGACGCGGCGCAAGTCGCTGCTGAAGGTTACGACTCAATCTGGAACTCGACATACAAGGGAAAGCTCGCCGTAATCGATTCCTATCGTGACACCATTTCGCTCGCTCTCCTTCAAGCTGGCGTCACCGACGTCAACACGTCAGATGCAGATGTCCTTGCTGCAGCGCAAGAAAACCTCATTCGCCTGCGCGAGGCAACGAGCCCGAAGGTCGACATCGTCAGTTACACGGAGATTCCTGCAGGCAACCGTGACATCGCATACATGTGGGGCGGAGATGCACTGGCGATGCCGTTCTACCTTGCGGAAGGAACTTCCGCCGACGCGCTCGGCTTCTGGTACCCGCAGGACACGATCACCGCGAACGATTTCTTCTGTATCCCGAAGGCGTCCGCCACGCCGGTCGCCGCACACCAATTCATCAACTACCTGCTTGACGTCGAGGTGGCGATCAAGAATCAGACCTACGTCGGCTACCAGCCCGCCCTCACGGAGGTAACCGTCGAAGCGATGCTCTCCTCGGGTGGCATCGTTGAGAGCGTCGCCGATGCAGTCGTCACTCAAGAGCGATACGAAGCTGGAGCGCGTCTCGTAAGCCTCGAACCAGAGGTCGATGCGCTGTGGAACGACGTGTGGACCACGTTCACCGCCGGCTGATTCGATGAACTCTCGCAACCGTCTCTGGGTTGCACTCACCGCACCAGGTGTCACCTGGCTCGTATTTTTCTTCGTACTTCCGTTCTACGCCGTCGCCTGTGTCGCGTTCGGATCGATCGACCCAATCTTCCGCGATGCAGTGCCGCAATGGAACCCGCTCAATTGGGACTTCGCCCAGGCCTCGAGCGTGATCGACAGTATCCTGTCCGGCCCGCTCCGAGGCGTGGTCGTGCGCACCGTGGTCTACGTGTTGATCGCCATGGCATGTTCGTTTGCGCTCGGCTTTCCGGTCGCCTATTACCTTGCTCGCCATGCCGGCAAGCGACGTCTCTTACTTCTCACCCTCATCGTCTTGCCGTTTTGGGTCAATTACCTGATGCGAATGTTGGCGTGGGTGAACTTGCTCAGTCCGAGCGGATTCGCCCAACGAGCACTCTCGTTCTTCGGCGTCAATTACAACTGGCTCGACGGCTCCCCAGTCACCGTCATCCTCGGTCTTGTCTACGGGTACGTACCATTCCTTATCCTCCCGCTGTACGCCACGCTCGAACGCATCGACTGGCGACTCGTGGACGCCGCACGCGACCTAGGGGCCACGTCTCGACAAGCATTCCGCCTCGTCACCGTCCCGCTTGCCTCTGCCGGACTCGTCGCGGCTGGCATCCTGATCGCCCTCCCGATGTTCGGTGACTATTACACGAACGATCTCCTCTCGCGCTCCCCGAACACCGAAATGCTCGGCAACCAGATCGACTTTTACATCAACAATTCGAGCGAACCGCAGAACGGTGCCGTACTCGTGATGTTCCTCTCGGGAATGCTGCTCATCGGCCTGTCGTGGTACTTGCGTAACACGGCACGAATCGGACGCGAGCGGGTGCGGTGATGACGCGAAAGATCCGCTTGTTGCCGGCCCTCGTGTGGGGATACGTGGTTTGGAGCTTGCTCCCCGTCGTCATAGCGGTTGCCTTTTCCTTCAACGACGGCCGCAGTCGGTCGGTGTGGCAGGGATTCTCGTTCCGCTGGTGGTTCGGCGATCCGTACGGCTCGGTGTTCCACGACGCGGCAATGCGCCAGAGCATCGTAAATTCACTCGTGCTCGCGATCTCGACGATGGTCATCGTCGTTCCGCTCGGCATCACCCTCGCAATCGGGGCGCACCGCATTCGCGGCAAGAGTTCGACCGCCGTGCAGGGGCTCACCTCCGTCCCTCTCGTGACACCGGAGATCGTCGTCGGTGCTGCACTCCTCATCACCTTCACGCGATTGCTGAGCGGAATCCCCCTCGGCTATCCAGCACAGGTACTTGGCAACGTCACGTTTTCGGTGGCAAGCGTCGTCGTCATCGTGCGCGCGCGACTGGTCTCGATCGGATCGAGCTTCGAGGATGCGGCGCGCGACCTCGGCGCAACCCGCTTGCAGGCCGTCCGCTTCGTGCTCATGCCGATGCTGTGGCCGTCGATCATGGCGAGTCTCGTCGTGGTCTTCGCCACCGTCATCGACGACTTCGTGATCACGAGTTTCCTCTCCGCAGGCGTGGACTCACAAACCGTTCCGCTGCGCATCTACTCCTCCGTTCGAGGAGGTGCGACACCAGCCCTGAACGCCTTGGCAACACTCCTCATCCTCACGACGCTCGGAGCGCTCACTCTCGGACTCGCTGGGATGTCGGTGTGGAAGAAGCGCCACGGCGAGCCGGGTGGATTGCGTAACGCACTTGCCGACATCACCCGAATGGGTGACTAACTCCTGACCAACACGCGCACGGCGTCAGGCAGAACTTCGATCGTCGTCGCTTGACCATCGCTCAGTGCACGTGAACGCTCGTCGTTAGGCACTTCGGCCACGAGCGTCGCAGATCCGACGCTCAATGTCACACGCAGCGTTGAGCCGGCGAAGGTAACGCGACCGATCGTCGCAGGCGTGGAACCGGTACCCACGTGAATGCGCTCCGGGCGAATCATCACCGTGGTGATTCCCGCATTGTTGGCCTCGGGCGCAGCAAAGCGGACACCCCCGACGTCCACGAAACCAGGTGCCACGACGCTCGCCTCAATAAGGTTTGCCGCACCGACGAACTTTGCGACGTCAACCGTCGCAGGGGTCTCGTAGATCTCACGCGGCGTCCCCACTTGCACCAGGTGACCCTCACGCATCACCCCGATTCGATCGCTCATGGTGAACGCCTCGTGCTGGTCGTGCGTGACGTAGATGAAGGTGATGCCGATACGACGTTGCAGCGTGGCGAGGTCGACTTGCAATCTCGCCCTCAATTGCGCGTCGAGTGCACCGAGTGGCTCGTCGAGCAGGAGCACCCGAGGCTCGAGCACGAGCGCTCGCGCAAGCGCCACCCTCTGCTGCTCACCACCCGACAACTGCGGAACCTTGCGTTCGGCAAACGACCCGAGCGCAACGAGGTCAAGCGCCCGACCAACCCGTTCGCGGACGGATTCCTCGCTTGACTTCGGAGTCTCGAAGCGCAATCCGAAAGCCACGTTGTCGAAAACGTTGAGGTGCGGGAAAAGCGCATAATTCTGGAACACCGTATTGAGCGGACGATCTTCGGGTTGGTCGTTCGTGACATCACGACCGTCGATCAAGATCCGTCCTGAGTCCGGCATCTCGAATCCGCCAATCATCCGCAGTGTGGTGGTCTTGCCGCAGCCCGAAGGCCCGAGAAGGGAGAAGAATTCTCCTGGTCGGATGTCGAGGTTGACGTCGTTGACGACCAGACGCTCACCGAAGAGCTTGTTCAACCCTTCGAGCCGAACGCCCCCCTGTGTCTCCCCGTGGTGCATGACGCCGCGCGCCGAGTTCTTAGCTCAGGCGCTCCACGATCATGGCCATGCCCTGGCCACCACCGACGCACATCGACTCCATGCCGATCGTCTTGCCGGTGTGCTGCAGACCGTTGATGAGAGTCGTCATGATGCGCGCACCAGTCATGCCGAAGGGGTGACCGAGTGCGATCGCACCGCCGTGCACGTTCAACTTGTCGTAGTCGATGCCGAGGTGCTTGGCCGACGGGATCACCTGGGCGGCGAACGCCTCGTTGATCTCGACCAGATCGATGTCGTTGATCGTCATGCCCGCACGCTTCATTGCCTGGCGGCATGCCTCGATCGGACCGAGGCCCATGATCTCCGGGTTGAGACCAGACACGCCCGATGACACGATGCGGGCAAGCGGCGTAATGCCGAGCTGCTTGGCCTTGGCATCACTCATCACCATCACCGCTGCTGCGCCGTCGTTCAACGGACACGCATTGCCTGCCGTGATCTGACCGTCGGGCCGGAACGCGGGCTTCAGTCCGGCGAGCGCTTCGACGGTGGTGCCA
>JALRJT010000005.1 GCA_023254985.1 Ilumatobacteraceae bacterium
TTCGGTGTCGACTTCGACGACGCACATGTGCGTCCCGAAGGGCCACGAGAAGTTCGGTGGGTCGTAGGTGTACTGCGCCTCGAGGTTCGGCTCCATACCATCGGGCAGGTTGTGGGCCGTGAACGCCGCGAAGGCGATCGCTGCCATCGGCACCGCTCGGTCGGGCGAGCCCTTCACGCTGAAGGTGCCGGCGTCGAAAGCGAGGTCTTCGGGCGAGCACTCGAGCTGGTGTGCCGCAATCTGTCGCGCCTTGTCGATGACTTTGTCACACGCACCGGCGATCGCAACACCACCGACTGGCAGCGACCGTGATCCGTATGTGTCCATGCCGAGTGGTGCAATCGCAGTATCGCTGTGCAACACGTCGATGTCTTCAGGCGGGATACCGAGCTTCTCGGAGGCGATCATTGCCCACGAGGTCTCGTGACCCTGGCCGTGTGGTGACGTGCCGGTGACGACCTGCACCTTGGCGGTCGGCAGCACGCGCACCGTGGCTGCTTCCCAGCCACCTGCGCCATAGTTCAGCGATGCGAGCACGCGTGATGGCGCAAGACCGCACATCTCGAAGTACGAGCTCATGCCGATGCCGAGTCGCTTGGTCGAACCCGGCACATTCTGTTTGGCCTGCTTCGCACGAATGCCGGCGTAGTCGGCGAGACCCGCCGCCTTCTCTGCGGCAAGTGCGTGGTCGCCCGAGTCATAGGTCAGTCCGCTGAAGGCGGTGTACGGGAACTGTTCCTTTTTGATGTAGTTGCGCTTGCGCAACTCGTATGGGTCGATGCCCATCTTGCGGGCGAGGGCGTCCATCGCGACCTCGATCGCATAGGTGGCTTCCGGTCGTCCTGCCCCGCGATAGGCGTCCGTCGGAGTCATCGTTGTGAACACGCTCGTGCAACTGAAGTCGTACGCCTGCGGAATGTCGTAGACACCCGCATAGAGGAACGCTCCGAGAAGCGGCACGCCGGGTGTGACGAGTTGCAGGTAGGCACCCATATCGCCGATGAGGCGGATGCGGACCGCTGTCAGCTTGCCGTTTGAGTCTGCGGCGAGCTCCACGAATTGGATTTGCCCGCGACCGTGGATGGTGGCCTGGGCGTTCTCGCTGCGTTCCTCGACCCAGCGCACCGGTGCGTTGTGTTTGCGCGCAAGTCCGACGCACAGCAGTTCCTCGGCGTACACATCAAGCTTGGATCCGAATCCGCCGCCAACGCTCGGGGCGATGACGCGCAGCTGGTGCTCGGGAATGCCGAGGGTGAGGGCGGTCATCACCTTCAAGATGTGCGGCACCTGTGTGGCCGAATACAGCGTGATATCACCGCCGAAGGGTTGTGGCACGGCAGCGATCGCTCGGGGCTCCATCGCCATCGGGATCAGTCGCTGCTGCACGTAACGTTCGCTCACGGTGTAGGCGGCGTTCTTGAACGCCTCTTCCACGCAGCCCGGCGTCGCCTCAACGAGGAGTGGCCAGGTGTAGCTCTTGTTCGTGCCGATCGAGTCGTGAATGACGACCTTGTCGGTGAGCGCTTCCTCGAGATCAATGACTGCCGGCAACACGTCGTAGTCGACTTCGATCAGGTCGAGTGCGTCTCGAGATGCGTTCTCGCTGGTGGCGAGCACCGCGGCGACTCCGTCACCGACATAGGTGACCTTGTCGACGGCGATCGGGTAGTGCGGCGGATTCTTCATGTCCGGCGTGACGGGCCATGCACAGGGCATCGGTGCGGCCCACATCGCAGCAAGTTCGGCGCCGCTGTACACGGCGACGACTCCCGGGAGGGCGCGTGCCGCACTGGCGTCGAAGCGTGTGATTCGTGCATGTGCATGGGGCGAGCGCAACACTGCGAGGTGGAGTGCACCAGGTATCGCGAGGTCGTTGGTGAACTTGGCCTCTCCAGTGAGGAGTGCTGGGTCTTCGCGACGCAACATACGCGTGCCGATCACGGTGGTCGGCTTGTTCTCGATCATGGTCATGACGGTTCCCCCTTACTTCGCTGCCGCGAGGACGGACTTGACGATGTTGTGGTAGCCGGTGCAGCGACACAGGTTGCCTTCGAGCCCGAGACGCACGTCTTCTTCGGTGGGCTTGGGGTTTTCTTTCAGCAGGCTGATCGCCGCCATCACCATGCCGGGTGTGCAATAACCGCACTGCAGACCATGGTTCTCCATGAACGACTTCTGCATCGGATGCATCTCGCCGTTCGTGCTGATGCCCTCGATGGTCGTCACTGACGATCCGTCCGCCTGAGCGGCGAGTAACGTGCAACTCTTCACGGCTTCGCCATCGAGGTGCACGGTGCATGCACCGCAACTGGACGTGTCGCACCCGATGTTGGTGCCGGTCAGTTGCAGATGCTCTCGCAAGTAGTGGACCAGCAAGGTCCGCGGTTCGACGTCGGATTCCTTCGCGACGCCATTGACGGTGATGTTGACTTTCACAAGCCCCCCAATCGATGAACTGTCTTCGGTGCCACACCCCCGTGCGGCGCCGATCCCCTGGGGTCATTGTGCCCTATCGCACACGGCCGCGTCTAGTGGGGATTTACTTGACGACGAGCGACGCCGTCAAGGCTGGCCATTTGGCGCAGGCAATGGGAAAGGTGCCCCGTTGTGGAATCTTGATGGTTGCCGAGGTCTTCGCCTTGATGGTGAGGGCGGTGGCCCCGATCGTGAGCACATATGGCCTGCGGTCGTTGTTGCGGATAGTGAGCACGCCGTTGCGGGCAATCACTACTCGAGCCTTGTCGAAGGCCGTGGAAGAAATGCTGAGCGTCGCGCGCGTGGCAACGAAGAACATGCTCGCAGGTTACTTGTCGAGTTTGTCGAGACCGCGTCGGGCAAAGGCGAGGGTGACGGCCGACATGATCACGATTGCGACGAGGCCACCCCAGGTGCTCGACCACGCCATGTGGTCGGGCGACGTGGCTGACACCAATCCTTGACGGGCCAGGCGCAAGATATTCGTTGCCGGATTGAACCGTGCGGCCGAGTGAACCCAGCCGCTCAACAACCACATGGGCATCTGTGCGTTCGAAACGTACAACACGACGAACACGGTGAGCTGCATGATCGCAGCCGCGCGCATGTCGCGGAAGCGGTAGGCGAGTCCGAGGCCCCACCCGACCGAGATCGTGGCGATCCCGAACGACGCAACGAGTAATGCCAGAACTCCAAGGATTCCTCCCGTGAAACGTGCACCAAGCAACAACCCCATCGGGATCACGAAAGCGTTCAGGATGGCCGTCCTGCTCCACGCGGTGAAGAGGGGTCCCACGATGAGTGCCCTACGAGGCACTGGTGCCATGAGGAGCCGCTCGTAGAAGCGTGTCTCGATGTCGCGGATGGTGCTGAAGCCGAGTCCGATGCCGCTGAACGATGAACCGAAGCAGATGCCGAGTGGCATGAACCAGTTCGCGGAGCGGTCCGTGGGGAATCCCGGAATCTTGGTGATCGCAAAGTACGTGCCCGAAAACGCGATCATGGTGAACACGGGCATCGCCACACTCGGGATGAACGCGGAAGGCATTCGTCGAATGGTGCGCAGGCCACGCAGCATGAGTCCACGCCCGACGGCCACCGTCGAAGTGTGCAGCGATTCGGCGTGGAATTCGACGGTGCTCACAATGCCGCCAATCTGGCGCGCAGCGCGCTGAGTGCGACCATCGTGGCGGCAATGCACACCGCGATGGGGATAAGGACTGCCTTGGCGATCGAGCCCATCGTCACCTGGTGGAGCACCATGTCACGGAGTCCTTCGACGAGATGTGAAATTGGGTTGAAGTCGGCGATCTTGCGATACGTACCACTCATCGTCTCGCGCGGGAAGAACGCGCTCGAGAAGAAGAGCAGGATAAAGATCAGCGGAAAGGCACCCTGTACGGCCTCTGCCGAACCCGTGCGAATCGCAACGGATGACATGAGCGCACCGATCGCGAGCGAGACGAGCCCGCCACTTGCGACCATCACCAGGAACGCTGGAACGCCGCCACGAATGGTTGCGCCGAACGGCCACAACACAAGGAGGAAGAACGCCGCCTGGAATGCGCCGAAGAGTGCGCTACCAGCGAGGCGAGCGAGCACGATCCCCGAGCGGGTGGATGGGGCGAGGAGCAGTCGATCGAAGAACTTGTTCTCGATGTCGGTGGCGAGCGCAGCCGCACCCGAAATCGATCCGAAAAGCACGCCCTGGATCACGGTCGCGGCGAGTGAGAACTGGAGGAACGAATCCACTTCGGGGAATCCCGGGAGGTTGGTCGTCTTGCCGAACGACGAAGCGCCGAGTGCGGCGAAAAAGATCGGGAAGATCATGCTCGGCGCGCTCATCGCGGGTTGGCGCACAATCTCGAGCGTCGAGCGCTTGGTCATCTGCAACGTCTGTCGGAGGGACAGCCTAAGGCTCTGCTCGGCGAGGACTGACGTCACGATTGCGCGCCTTCGAGGCGATGTCCGGTTGCTTCGGCGAACACGTCATCCAGGCTCGGTTCGTTGACCTCGAGGTGCTGCACTCGTACCTGTGCCTCGTCGAGCTTGCGCACGACATCGGTGACGACCGTTGCGCCTCCGCGCAAGCCGACACCGAGGGTTCCCTCCGCGGTCGGGCGAAGATCGCCGAAGCCGAGCAACACCGACTTCGCCGTGTCCATCTGATCCTTGGGGACGTTGACGAGGAGCGTCGGGAAGCCGACTCCCGCTTTCAGATCGCTCGGGCGTCCTTCGCGCACGATGAGACCCTTGTCGATGATCGCGATGCGGTCGGCGAGTTGGTCTGCTTCTTCAAGGTACTGCGTCGTGAGCATCACGGTCGTGCCCTCTTGGTTCAGTCGACGAACTTCTTCCCACAGTGTGAGTCGACTCATCGGGTCGAGACCAGTCGTCGGTTCGTCCAGGAACAACACGCTCGGTTGGTGGATGAGCGAGAGCGCAAGGTCGAGTCGACGACGCATCGGACAGATCAAGCGCCATCACATCTACATCTTTCGCGCCATTTGACGACGCGTACTTTGCTGCATCTCTCGCGCGCTCCACCGAACG
>JALRJT010000019.1 GCA_023254985.1 Ilumatobacteraceae bacterium
TCCACGTTCGCTTTGTCGATGCGCAACGTCGGGTACTCAATCTCGAGGTCCACGATCATGTGGTGAATCCACAGCGGATCCGAGTCCCCGTCGATGTACAGGCCGGCAGGCTTCTCGTCACAGACAACCCCGCGCAGCATGAAACGATCCTCGGACATGCGAAACGCCCGCACCTCGTAGCGACGGGTGTGGATGAGCGGAAAATCGGGATCTTGAGGAAACATCGTCAGGCGTTGCATTCGCCCAACGCTAATGGCACGCTCCCGAGCGAACTTGGTCGTAGCGAATAGGTTTGATGCGGTGTCAAAACGCAGGAGTCGAAAGCAACGAGAGGATCTCGGCCGCGACTTTCGCTTCGTGTGGTTGAGCATTCTCGTATCGAGTTCCGGAGACGGCATGTTCGTCACCGCATTCCCCCTCCTCGCAGCCATCCTCACCCGCGACCCTGTGCTTATCGCTGGGATCACCATTTCAACACGGCTTCCATGGCTCCTCTTTTCAATCTTCACCGGCGCCATCGCCGACCGATCCGATCGTCGTAAGTTGATGATCGGCGCTGATGTCGCGCGCATGGTCATCGTCGGCGCTCTCGGCGCAGCGATCCTCTTCGAGGTCGTCGCTATCTGGCAGCTCTATGTATGCGCATTCCTCCTCGGCATCTGCGAGACCATGCACGTGAACGCTGCGCAGGCGTTCATTCCCGCAATCGTCAAACAAGACCAACTGCTACCTGCAAATGCGCGATTCGCCAGCGCCCAAATCGTCTCGACGCAATTCATCGGGCCTCCACTTGGTGTCGCAATGTTCAACGTCGCTCACTCACTGCCCTTCATTGCCGACGCGGTCACATTTGCCGGTAGTGCAGGTCTTGTCGCGGCGATCCCTGACGAACATGCCGTCGAAAAGCCGACGACACGGTTCCGCGACGACGTGCTGGATGGACTCCGCTATCTGCGCGACCACAAGGCGCTCCGACGCTTGACGGAGATCCTCGCCTTCGTCAACTTCTTCTACTTCGCCGCCATCTCCCTCCTCGTGCTCTATAACGACGACATCCTCGGCGGAAACAAGGTCACTTTTACCGCCCTCTCGGTCGGCGCAGCACTCGGCACCGTGTTGAGTCGATTCTTCATCCAGCGCCTCGTCGATTCACGAGGCACGACGACCACGATGGTCATCTCGATGTGGCTGTGGGCGGTGGCGACCGTGGTGATGGCCATCACCACGAATGCCTGGGTCGCCATTGGTTCGAACGTGATCCTCGGTGTCGGCACCGGACTCTGGTTGTCACTGAACACGACGTTGCGCCAGCAGCTCACCCCGTCACGAATGCTCGGCCGCATGAACGCAGCTTCACGTACGGTCTCCTGGGGCATCGTTCCATTCGGGGCCGCATTCGGTGGCGTCGCCGCACGTCTCCTCGGCCTTCGCGGGCCGTTCCTCTTGTCGGCTGCATCAATGGTCGCCTGTGCACTCCTCGGCCGAAGGCTGTTACGCCCGGTTGATGACGCGGTGAACGCCATGCAGCATGACCAGTCCGGCTAGTTGGCGCGTGGTTGACTGAATTTGTGCCCCTGATCCCCAGACTGACGCCAAACCGGCGCGCAATCCTGCTCGCGACCTGGGGACTGTTCATTGGGCTGTCGCTGCTGCTTGTCACCGCAGGAATCGTCGGCACACTCGTTGGCATCCGTGCCGAGTTGAAGCAGTTGCCAACCCTCGTGAGCGGTGGCATCACGACCGCCTACTACGCGGGCTTCCTCGTCGGGTCGTGGTATGCACTGCGCGCCCTCGCTCAAGTCGGCCACATTCGTGTCTATGCAGCCCTAGCCTCGCTCCTCAGCGCGGCAGTACTCGTCACGGGTGTGTACGACTCGCCTCTCGTGTGGCTTGCGATGCGTGTGATTACTGGCATCAGCTTCGCTGGTCTGTATGTAGTTGCCGAATCGTGGCTGAACGGACTCGCCACCAACACCTTCCGCGGCAGACTGCTCGCCATCTACAACGTCGTCACCATCGGCGCTTATGGCGCCGGCCAGCTCATGGTCTTCAATTTCGATGCCCGAACGCTCACCGGATTCGCCTTCGCCGCGATGGTCGCATCACTCGCCGTCATTCCCGTGGCGATCTCCGAACAAGCGACGACTCCACCTGTGGAGACCCACAAGCACATCTCGATGCGCGAACTTGCACGTATCGTGCCGACCGGAGTGGGCACCATCCTTCTCGTCGGCCTCGCCCACGGCGGTCTCCTCGGAATGGCTGTTATTTACGCAACACGTGAGGGTCTCTCCACCGGTCGGGTTGGCGTGTTGGTCGCAGTCGTGCAAATCGGCGGCATGGCACTCACATGGCCGATCAGTGCGGCCTCTGATGATCTCGACCGGCGAATCGTCGGAGTGGTCGTGACGATTGCTGCGATCGGTATGGGATTCGTGATGCTCACACTTGAAGCGGACAGCATCTGGATGATCGTGGTCTTGTTCGTCATCGGTGGCCTCAGCTTCCCGATGTATGCCATCGGCGGTGCGTATACCAACGACTGGGTCTCACCAGAGCACACGAGCGCTGCAGCCTCGCAGCTCGTCACGCTGTACGGCCTCGGCGCGATGGTCGGCCCGTTGCTCGCGGCACCGTTCCTCGACATGCTCGGCTCGGATGGTTACGCGTGGTCGATCATCGTGTTCCACGCCGCAGTGCTCGTGTTCCTCATCTATCGCATCCGCGCATGGCACGCTCCACTCACCACGAAGGCTTGGCACGACGTGTCATTCCACGGCCGCGCGTTCTTCGTGCCGGCAACGATCGTCTCGATGGGAGTCTCCGGCCGCAAGGGTTCGCGAGTGCCGGAGGATCCTTCGTGACGATTTCGGGCGCAGTGCCCTACCTGTGGTTCGACCGAAACGGACTCGAGGCCGCCGAGTTCTATGTCGCGACGTTCCCCGACTCTTCAATCACCTCGATCTCGTATTACCTCGACGATGCGCAACTCCCGAAGGGATCCGTACTTGTGGTCGAGTTCACGCTCATGGGTCGAACGTTCGCCGCCCTCAACGGCGGCCCGCACTTCACCCACAGCGAAGCAGTTTCATTCCAAGTTCTCTGCGATACGCAAGAAGAAATCGATCGACTGTGGTCGTCGCTCATTTCAGACGGCGGCGAAGAGAGTCAATGCGGCTGGTGCAAGGATCGCTTCGGCGTGAGCTGGCAGATCGTGCCCAGGATGCTCAATCCGCTCCTTCAGCACGAAGATCCCGCCATTCGCGATCGGGCGTGGAAGGCGATGCTCGGCATGCGCAAGCTCGTCATTGCAGACTTTTCCTAGTTACTCGCCAGTCTCCCCATCGACCGATTCACGCAGCAGGTCTGCATGCCCGTTGTGTCGTGCATACTCCTCGATCATGTGCACCACGATCCAGCGCGCGCTCGGCGACTCGCCATTCGGCCACGTGCGAAGTGCAAGTCGGTCGAGTCCATCAGATGCGATGAACTCGCCCAGCTTGGTCCGCGAGGACTCGACTGATGCCGCCCACAGACCGCGCAAGTGATCAGCAGATTCTGAGCGCGACGAGTTCCACTCCCAGTTCTGATCGGCGCTCCAGTCGACCGAGCGCCATGGCTCGGCGCGGTCGACGTTGAGGAGGAAATAGGAGAACCAATGGTCCTCCACCCAAGCCAAGTGTTTCAGCAATCCGCCGAGCGTCATCGTCGTCGGATGGATCGACTTCGAAAGATCGGCGTCTGACACACCACGTGTCTTCCACTCCAGCGTTGCTCGCTGATAGTCGAGGACTCCAAGCAGAGTTTCCACCTCGCCGGCCGCAACCGGCGGCTCTGGTCTTCCTACGTCATCGATCATCGTCTCCTCCGAACTTCTACTACTCCGACTCCAATGATGGCCAACAGCCCAAGGCCCTGAAGACCTGGCGAATCGTCGAATTCACCGAACACCATGGCAAACGCACCGAGCGCGACGATTACCCCGGACATCACCAGACGCTTCAACATTCAACGACTTTTCCTCAAGATGAAGCAAAACTCGTTGCCCTCGACGTCGTTCATCACCTGGAACCAATTCGTCGGCTCCTCGAACACTTCGCCCACGGTTGTTGCGCCAAGTCGAGTGGCCGCCGCAATCGCCTCCTCGAGATCGTCGACGTCAAGATCGAGATGCACACGGTTCTTTACCACCTTGCCTTCTGGAACCTTCTGGAATCCGAGCGATCCCCATACAGGAACTTCTCGGAGACCCACCCACGTGTCACTCAGTGTCCGGGGGTCGACGACACCGCCAATGAGACCCTGCCAGAACGTCGACAAGCGAGTCGGATCGGCACAGTCAAACACCACTCCGAGCGGGCGAGCAACATATTGCATCTCGTTGAGCATAGGCACGTGCCGTACAGTCAAATCCGATGATCGAGCTGCGCACATTGACCATCGACGACGTCGAATGGATCACTGCAGCGTGCCAAGACCCAGAGATCCTGCGTTGGACGGTCGTGCCCCGCCCCTACACGCGTGATCACGCCACGTCGTTCGTGAATGATTTGGCAGGCGAGGTGATGGCCTGGGCGATCAGCGATCCGAGTTCTCCACGAGGCCTCGGAGTGGTTGGTGTTCATCACGTCATCGAGGGAACGGCAAGCATCGGTTATTGGATTGCCCCATGGGCCCGCCGACAAGGTGCGGCAACGACTGCGATTCGACTCGTCGTCGCAGAACTTCGAACGTGGCCAGGGGTAAGGAGGGTCTCCGCAACGATTGCCGAGACGAATACGGCATCGCGACGCACTGCAGAATCAGCCGGGATGAGCAAAGCAGCATTCGAGTCCGATGAAAAATGTCCGGATGGTGACTCACAAGCAGACGCAGTGCGATACGAATGTGGCTTGTCCACCAACTAGTGCTGTGAATCAGCCATACTGCACAGATGTTCCCACGAGTTGACGGGCTCCGTTCGATCGAATTTGGAACCCCTGGCCCATCGCGCGAAAAGCTCGTTCATTTCATCCTGCACGGCAACAAGCGAGCAACGGCAGGGCTCGCCGACGACTACGCCAAGGAAGGCGAACCGATCGAACACGTCGGCGAACTCCTTGCGATGGTTGACAACTCCGGCGCGCATGTGGGCACGCTCAAAGTCACTCGGGTCGAGGTCGTTCGCTTTGCCGACGTCCCGGACGAGTTCGCCCTCGCCGAGGCAGAGGGCGACCTTAATTCTGCCGATTTCCGTGCAAGCCATCTCGAATACTGGACGAACGTCGGAGAGCACGTCGACGACGACACCTTGGTCGTCACCGTTTACTTCGATCTGCTCCCCGAAATCGTGAAACGCTGACTACTTCTTCGACCGAGTGAACAACAGCGCCGAAGCGTCGGTCGCGCGACGCGTACGCAAGCCGAGCGCGTGTGCGCCATAGTGACCGAGAATCGCGGCCGCGATTCCAGAAACTCCTGCAAGGCTCGTGTCAGCCACCGCAACCGCTGCATACACGGCAGAGGCAAGCAGTGCCACGAGTGCATTCGGCGCACTGGTGACGAGAATTGCCGGAACCTCATCCTTCATTACCGACACGAGCACGCCCCCTCCAACAGCCGAGACGACGCCGACGAAGAGACTCGAAATCACCGGAAGATCGGCACGAAGCGCATACGCGACACCAGAGATGGCGAACAATCCGATCGCAATCGCATTCAGCAAGCGAACCAGCCATCCAAATTTGGACGCCCATCTTCCGAAGACGAGCACGAGGACGATTGCGCCGATCACCGTTGCGAGGAACCACGGGGTGCGCAAGCTCTCCACCGGAACATTTCCGACGAGGAGGTCACGGATGAAACCTCCGCCCAAACCCATCAACACACCGAAAGTGGAGATTCCGACGATGTCCCAGTGATGTTCGTCGTCGACCTGCGCACGTAAAGCACCGACGACGGCGTTCACGCCAACGGTCGTGAGAGCCAACCACAGTGGCGTTTCACTGGCAAGGTCGGGAAACACGCCCACGTGATCAGAGCCCTTGCTCTGCGCGGAAATGGGCAACGATGGCGTTCGCGTGGCCGTGACCCATGCCGTGATCCGTTTTCAACATGGCAACCATCTCGGAGTGCTTCGCACCCTTCATCTTCTTGAGCAGTGACTTCCAGTGCGCAATCGGTTTCCCATAGGTCTTTTCGATCGAAGGAAAGTACGAAGCAGGTCCCTTCACCTTTTGCGTGGCCATGCAACCACCGTACTCATGAGAACACGGAGCTTTCGGGGAACTTGATCTGACTAGCTTGCGAAATTGATCATCCAGCGAATGCCAAATCGATCTTCAAAGCTCCCCCAATAGGCACCCCACGGCATGTCGGCCATTCCCGGTGCGTCCTTGGATCCGACCGACAATCCGGAATACAAGCGATCTGCTTCATCGCGAGTATCAGGATGGAGATTGATCGAGAAATTGTTCCCTGCCGTCAACTGATGACCGAGTGACGCCATCGCATCGGTTCCCTCAATAACGTGCCCACCAAGGATCTCGAGCGAGATATGCAAGACCTTATTGAGGTCGTCTTCCGTCAGGGCATCCGCCGCAGGACCCATGTCCATGTCACGAAACCTCATCAGATCACCGAATTCACCGCCGAAGACGGAGCGATAGAACTCAAATGCTTCTTCTGTTCGACCAAGTGTGTTGATGTACGTGCTCACTGAAGCCATGGTCCACCTTACGTCGCCACGAATCAGCCGTTGTGGTGCGTCGTACTCAGCACATCGAACTAGCCACGATTCTCGGTGGCGACGTCGAGCAGTCGACCGAGTTTGCGATAGCACGACCGGAATGCCTCAAGGACTTCTGGATTCCCCACCAGTTCCTCCGGCAGCCCCTCTTGAACGACAGTGATGAGCGTCCCCTGTCCCTCTTCGGTGAACGTCGTCTTCGACATGAGCTCATTTCCCATGAACTCTGGTTCACGGAACACCATTCGATGCGGTGGTTCCAGTTCGACGACGTAGCCGCGATTCGGACTGACCTCCCCAGACTCATCAAACACCATGTCGAAGTCGAATCGCCCTCCGGGTACCAGTTCCATCACGATCGAATCGAACGGGATGTGTAGTCCATCAGGAGCAAAGAACTGCTGGAACATCTCCGGTGTCGTATAGGCCTGCCACACCACTTCGGGACTCGCAGCGACCCAGTGCCGCACATTCAAGATTGCCGTCATACCAAGCCTTCGTACCTCTTCGACATTCCCTTACTCTTGCAGACGCACACCAACTTTCAAGAACCGCCAATTAAAAGAGCACATTGGTCGTTTCTCGCCATCGGTAAACATGTTGATGTCAGTCGCGCTTGAGGTTGGTGACCGTGCCACCAGCGACGCGCACGATGTCGTTCGGGTCTGCACAGAAGTTGTTGTTTCACGTCCCCGCAACCGCCCACACCTCGTCGTACTGAAGCAACTCCTCATCGACGAACACGCGCAACTTCTTTGTGCGACCAAATGGGGGCACGCCGTCATTGATATGTGAAACCCATGATTCGAATCAGGCAGCCCAACCCCATGAAGTCATGTGTTCACCGATAAACGCGGCTACTTCACATCCACAGCCATGGTCACTGACCATCGTGACCCCCGATACAGCGACATCTGTCCGGCTCCCCGATAGCGAGCTTCGTTCGGTGACGAGAGCGGGGTCAACTTCAAAAATTCGTCCCTCGAACACCGTCGTACGGATGGGGATATCTCCGATTCTCAACTCGTCGACATCGTAGGGGTCTTCGTCCAGCACCGTCATGTTGGCAAGCTTGCCCACTTCGATGGAGCCGAGATCGTTCTCGCGACGCCACGACCGTGCGGCCTCGATCGTCACCGCCCTGAGGGCCTCGTGCAGGTTGATCCTCTGTTCAGGTCCTGCGATACGTCCAGACGGCGTCATCCGGTTGACGGCGTACGACATCATCCGCATCGGATCAGCTGGACACATTGGCAAGTCGGAATGGAACGACAGTGGAATACCGCGACGAAGTACCGACGCCGAACGCACCATTGAGTCGGCGCGCTCCGGACCAAGACCCCACTCACCGTACTTGTCCGCAAAACCGACTGGATAATACGGATTGGCCGACACGATCGCCCCCAGCCGTGCGATGCGGTCGACTTGCTCCTCGGTCGAATTGGCGAAATGCACGATCACGGTCCTGTGGTCGATGCGGGGTTGTCGCTTCTGCGCGCTCTCGATCACGTCGAGAACCACCTCCAGACCGAGGTCCCCGTTCACATGGATGTGTATCTGCCAGTCGGCGTCCCAATACGCGTCGAATACCTTCTTCAGATCGCCGGGTTCCATCATCCACTCGCCGTGGTGGTGTGGGTCCGGGTTTCCCTCGTGGTCAAGATACGGATCCTTCATCTGCATCAGCTGCGAGATGATCGCCCCGTCGCAAAACAACTTCACGTGTCGATCGAGTACACGCACCTTCGTCCCCTGGCCCCGTTCCACCTGTTTCTCTGCATCGGGCACGAAGTCGGACG
>JALRJT010000163.1 GCA_023254985.1 Ilumatobacteraceae bacterium
GGACACGATATAGGAAACGTCTCCATCACCGGGGAGCTGGTCAAGCTCCAGATGAATAAAAAGAACTTCAAAATCGAGGACCAGGAGCCTGTGCTCAAGGTGTACCGCAAGGCCTCGGAGAAGGACCTCGAAACGTGGGCCAGCGCCCGTGGTTTGGAGAAGGATGCAATGATGCGCTCACGCGAGGTGGCGCAGCGATTGAGCCTGAAGATGAAGATTTCCGACGTGGAATACCAAGGCGACGGCTCGAAGGCAACGTTCTACTACACGGCCGATGAGCGCGTGGATTTCCGTCAATTGATTAGAGACTTGGCCCAATTATTTTGTTTATGGAAGACCATAAAGCTGAAACCATTGATCGCCTAGTAGAAGCAGTAAAAGTCGCTAGTGATGAATTATCGACCGATGATTTGCAGTTTAAGTTAGCTTCAGGCCCTGTTGGTGTAATGGCGGCAACCAACCGCCCCGACATCTTGGACCCGGCACTTCTGCGTCCTGGTCGCTTCGACCGCCAGATCGTCGTGCCGCTCCCCGAGTCCGATGAGCGCCTCGCAATCCTGAAGGTGCATTCGACCGGCAAGCGCATGGGCACCGACGTCGATCTCGACACGATGGCCAAGGCGACTCCGGGAATGAGCGGTGCAGACCTCGCCAACCTCGTCAACGAGGCTGCATTGTTCGCCGTTCGCCGCGGATCGACCCACATCGAGCGCATCGACTTCGAAAATGCGCGTGACCGCGTCGTGCTCGGTGCTCGCCGCGAGAGTTTGATCTTGAACGCCGAGGAAAAGCGTGCGACCGCGTACCACGAAGGTGGACATGCCGTGCTCGCCACCGTGCTGCCACACAGCGATCCGCTGCACAAGGTGACGATCCTGCCGCGTGGCATGGCGCTTGGTGTCACCTGGACGCTCCCCGAGGAACGTCACACCTATTCACGCGAGTACTTCGAGGACGTCATCTGCAAGGCCATGGGTGGTCGCGTCGCGGAGATGATCGTGTTCGATCACGTCAACAGCGGCGCCGCCAATGACCTCGAGCAGGCAACGATGATCGCACGCCGCATGGTGCGCGAATGGGGCATGAGCGATGCGATCGGCCCGATGGCCTTCGCCGGTCAACAGCAAGTGTTCCTCGGCGAGGACCTCATGACGAGCGGTCGTGAGTACTCCGACGAAATGGCACGCAAGATCGACGAAGAGATCGGCCGAATCCTGCGCGAGCAGGAACAGCGTGCACGAGAACTTCTCGTCAAGCACCGTCGCGGTCTCGACCTCGTCGCACAGTCGCTCCTCGACAACGAAACGATCGACGGCGCGATGGTGTCGCGACTCATTCAGCAGGGTCTGGGCGAGCCAAGCAAGCAACCGAACGACACCAAGCCGAACGTCTAGTTCGACTGGTGGTCGCAGGCGGCCTCGCCGCCGTCACGAACTCGAGCGAGCGCAGCCCACAGGTCGGTCGCGCTGACTGGTCCGAGGAACGCCGCGCGCACTACCCCACGGTGGTCGGCGATGACAACCGCCGGCACCGCATCGATCGAGTACTTGGTGTGCAGCGCACGATCTGCGACGTACTCGGCCACGTGCACGCCGACGGGCGGTGATTCGAGGACGCGAACCTTGCGCTCGACGTCCGCGCACGTGTTGCACGAACTCGAGGTGAATGCCACGACCAGCCACGGCGCATCCGTGCGAACGAAGTCAGCGCGATCGAGCTGTGTCGGGAGTTGGGCGTCACCCTGGGTTGGGGCGGTCGCATTGCGTCGCTTGACGAGCACGTTCACCCCGACTGCAAGTGCAATCACGAGAGCAACCACGACGAAGCGCATCACTCACCCACGATCGGCATCGGCAAGTACGGCAGGAGCGGGGCCGCGGCGCGGCCGACGAGATCGTGGCCACGATTCAGCAAGCGTTGCACCGCAATGGGCTGTGTCGAGGTCACGATGATTTCTCCCGTAGTCACACCGACGGGCATGGAGAGCAACGCGGTTCCGCCTCCGGGCACGGCGACCGCTTCAAGTCCCGAAATCGGAACGACGCCCGCTGGCCCGACTTGGGCGATGGTCAGTACCGCCTCGTTCGGGGTCGTGTTGACGACGACGAGAGCGTCGTTGATACCGAGGCTCACACCTGATGGAGCGGACCACTTCGTCGAGACTGCGTCGCCCGGCGTGCCGAGTACGACCGAGGTGCCGACGGTGTCACCGACTCGACGGTTGATGACTTGCTCGACGACGATGCCGGTGTCATTTGACGCATCAAGGTCGTTCACGCCGACGACGATCCCATAGCGACCGTCGGGCAATGTCGGCAGTGACCCGGTCTGCAGAATCGTGACGCGACGAGCGGGCGCGGTGATGAGTGCGGGCTCGAGCGCGTTCTCCGCAGTTGATCCGTTGAGAAACACCACACTCACCTGACGATCGACATCGCCAGAATTGAAGATGACGAGTTGCTCGGAGACTCCGGGCAATTTCTCACCGTCGGCGAACCACCACTGCGTCGCGGCACGTGGCGCGCCGAGGCTGACCGCGTATCCGAGGCGACCTTGACCGAGGTAGTGCTGCACGCGTCCCGCGACCAAGCGTCCAGATGACGCCTTGATGGACACTGCAAGCACCGGTTCGTTGCGCGCCCCTTGTTCTGCCATCGGGAGCGCAATCGTCGTGTAGGCGGGAATGACGAATCCCTGCAGGTTTGCGGGTTCACGTTCGGAGTCCTTGGTGACGAAAGTGATGTCAACGACGGTGGCGTCGCTGAAGGGATTCACCATCAGGATCGTCTCGAGGCTGTCGGCACCAGTGAAGCCGTCGGCGAAGAACCACGTGTCACTCGGCGTCGTTGCACATAACGTCGTGGCGTCTCCAGCCGGGTGAACGATCACCTGCTCGGCCGCACCGACGCCGCCTGCGATCTCGACGAGCGCGGACACGTATCCCGAATCGATGCCGCCACGCGCATCGACGGCCGCGCGCGAGCGTGCTGGCACGACGACGCCGGTCGAGGTCGTCGAGTTGCGACCCATGTAGGTGATCGTCGCGGCGAGATCGGAGTCTCCCGCATTCGACACCACGATCGACGACGAAATCTGTACGTCGCTCGCCGGGACACCAGGGCAGAACCAATTGGCAGCCGAGCGCGACTCGGTGTGGACGAACGGCATCGGCTGATCAACGGGCGCTGCGGTTTGCTCAGAGCTGGACGGGCGCTGGTCGACGACGACGAGACCGGCAATTGCCGCCAGGCTCAACACCATGACGACGAGCTGACGAATCGTCATGTGCGTCGGTTGCACGACTGGTCGCTGTTCCGGAGTCGAACTCACGAACCCACCTCTTCATCACGGAACACGATCGCTCGTGCGCGAGTCGCCAGCATTCGTCGGCGTACGCGTCCGATGTCGAACGTGGCGACGACGAGCGCCAACCAGAGCAACACCTGTACGAGCACCTGAAGTTGATAGCCGAACGACGTGTCGTAGTTGATATCGGCGATGCCTGCCGTTGGAGAGTCGAATGCCGTCGTTCCGCCGAAGGCAACCCTGGATTTCACGTCGGTCGCACCCACGCGCAACGTCAGTCCATCGTCGTATGGCACGGCCAGATGCACCGTTGACGGATCGATCGCACGACGTTCACTCGCGATGTCCCCAACCAGTGGAAGTGGTGCGAGTGCTCGCAGTCGCGCCGACACGAGTGCGGAGTCACCAGCCTGCTGGCTGGCAAGGGCGGTCGATTCATCCAGCACCGACAGCGTGGGGAGCCACGCGGTGTTTTCGAAGATGACGAGATCGCTCGCGGTATACGTGCGACGCAAGTCGAGCTGCTGTGCGAGACCATCGAGGAGCCCAACGGGTGGCGCGAGCGGTTCCTCGCTCGTCGACACACCACCGTCCACGATCGGCACCACGACGTAGCGCACCGACAACGGTGCCAGAAGTCGACCGGCGCGAATCGTGCCGTTGTTGATGACGAGCGACACGATGCGACCAACAGCAGCATCAAGGTCGCTTTGCGACGACACGAACTGTGCTCGCAAGGTGAGTTCGCCGTCTCGTGCAACGCCAAACGCGATGTCGTTCGAAAGTCGAGATCCGCGAAGCGGGAGAACCTTGGGTCGCGCGACATACAGTGTGACGAAGTCGCCCTCAGGTGGATTTTCTGGCAACTGTGCGAACAGTTGAGAAAGCGTCGTCTCTGGTTGATTCCATCGACCATCGACGGCCGCAACGAGGGTGGGGACACTGCCCACAACGACACCTAGGAGCGCGAGCGCGGCGAGTGGCTTCCACCACACGAACGTCGACGCGGCATCGTCATCAAAGACGAAGCTCGCAACTGTTGCCGCGCCGAGCGCCACACCACATGACACGACGACGAGGAGGAGATCGGTCTTTGGCGTTCGCACGTCCATCACCGACGATGTATTGACCACGATGAGCGCGCTGGTCGGTAACACCAGCATGAGCGAGCGCATCGTCCACGCGACCCGGCTCGAGCGTGCGACGATCTGGCTGACGACGAGTGGCGCAAAAAGCCCCACCGCAAGGAGTCCGATCGCCCATGTTCCTCCGCCGAGCGCACCAACGTCGCGAAGTTTGCCCGGGTCTGCAACGCCTGGTCGCTCACCGAGCAGCGTGGTCATCCAGTCGCCCGTGATCAGAGCCCGCGACCACGGCGAGAGCATGACAATCGATCCGACGACCATCAGCGCCGCTACACGCAGCGACCTTGACGCATCACCAAGCGATTGTCGACCCAGGACTGAACCGACTGCCCATGCGAGTGCAGCGAGCACGACGATGAACAAAAACGTCGGGACGTAGGCGACGACGATTGCCGCAACCAAGACCGAGGCTGCCCTGCTTTGGGTTTGACGCGCACCGGAACGTGGTTCGCCTGCAACGACGAATAACCTCAAGACCCACGGGAGTGTCGCTGCGACGAGGAGCACGCTCCACCGTCCGTTCCCAATGGCAACGTATGAAACGGGGCACGCCGCATAAACGACGAAAGCTGCGACACGTGCGCGATGCGAGAAATACCCGTTCGCCACCTGCCACATGCCGATGCATCCGACGAGGACCGCCCCAACGATCGCCACCGATTGCAGGAGTCCAAGTTGGAACACCATTAACACCCCAAAGATCGCGGTCAACGCTGCTGCGGTCGGCACGGGCGTCGCATGACCAAAGCCTCCCGACCACCAACCGTTGAAATACGTGGAGAGCAAGGCACGTGGCGATTCGGTCGCTTCGCGAAGTGGCAAGAATTCGCCGATGACTTGCGTTCCGCCGACGATCAGTCCTCGGCTTCCGACGACGATGACGATGACGGCAGCAAGCACCGCAAGCGTCGCCTGACGAGCGGATGCCGATCCCGTCGTCGTACGCGTCAACTCACGTGATCGTCGAGCGAGCCGCGACCGTCGCGCGCGAACGAAACTCGCAAAGCGTGCACTCCCCTTGTCTTGGAGCTCGTGAATTTCTGTGGCGGGCACGCGACGGAACGGGCGAACCTCACCTCGTCGTCGCACGACGAATGCTGAGTCGAAGCAGACCGCCAGTGACGCACGGAGCGACGCGAGCGGTTCACGCACGCGGCCCGTCGCGGCACCAGCGACGATGCGCACGAGCGACGTGATGAGCATCTGCAGGATGACAAAAGGAATTTGCAGGCGACCCGACAACGACACCACGGTGCGCACCCGGTGGCGTGCCTGAAGAACGTGTCGATCGGGATCGTCGCGTCGCGTGGCGAGCGAGTTACGGTGTCGTGCCTTGGCGGTTGGAACGATGAGTACACGTGCGCCACTCAGGTGGACCCGCCAGCACAAGTCGAGATCTTCGCCGTAGAAACCAACTTCTTTGGGATAACCGCCGACCTCACGGAAGAGATCACTACGCACCACGACGCACGCTGACGGCAGAATGAAGACGTCGCGGATGGCATCGTGTTGTTCCTGGTCACGTTCGCCCGGCTCCACCGGCGTGCTCGTGTCGCCGATGCGGTCTGCGCCAAAGCCGACCGACTGCACAATTGTCGGATCATCCCAATCCATGAGCTTGGGTCCGACGATCCCCGCATTCGACCGATACGCCTCTTCGACCAGTCGCGAGATCGCATCAGGGGCAAGTGCAACGTCGTCATGCATCAGACAAAAGAAGCCGCCGTCGCCCTGGACGAGTCGGGAAACCTCATTCATCAAGGGCCCGAAGCCGGGATTCCCCGCCACTCGACGCACCACCGCTCCCGGCAAACTGCTCGCCAGCAATTCGGCAACGCGATCATCCGACGAGGAGTCCTCACCCTCGCCATGAACGACAAAGAACAGGTAGTGCAGGTTGGGATAGTCCTGTGCCGCCAGCGCCGCGAGGGTCTCGTCGAACCACGACCCTGGGCGATAGACCGCCATCGCACAGACGACCGGTGGGGCTGCGAGCCGCTCGACGACAGGGCGAGCCTCAGGGGCTGGGGTCTCGGACACGGTTTCTACAGGCTAGTTCTGGCTCCCCCGACCGACAGGACGCATGAATTCAGCCAATCTTGCCCTTGTGCTTGCTCTTGCTAGCAGTCTTGGATACACTTGCGAGCACCACCCCTACCAAGGAGCCATCATGCCAGCACTGAAGTTCCCCACGATCCCGAGCATCGACCTCACCTCCTTTGATGTGAACAAGGTCGTTCCACAGCAGCTTCGCAACATCACGTTGCCGAAGATCGACATGCCAAAGTTCGTCGCTCCCCAAATTGATGCCGACAAAGTCCGCACCACCGCCAAGGAAGTTGCTTACACCGCGATTGGTCTCGGTGTCCTCGGCTTCCAGAAGGTTCAGGTTCGTCGCCGCGAGGTCACCGAGCAACTCTCCACTGAACTGCCGAAGGTTGCCAACGAAGCACTCGCTCAGGCCGAGAAAGTCGTGAGCAAGGTCGTCGCAACCGTGCAGTCGCGACGCGGCGTCACCACGACGGCGAAGTAAGTCAATGAAGTAGTCTTCGGGTGCTTGTCACCCGAAGACACTTCGACCCCGAGTACTTCTCGCGCACCGGTTCCTGAGGGAACCATTTCCGTCGCCGTCGGACTGTTCATCAACGGCATTTCCACCTACGTCTTTTTCAAGATCGGTCAACAGGCGCTCGGCCAGGACGGTTTCAAACCGATCGTCACGATGTGGTTCATTGCCTTTGCCCTCGTGCCAGGCTTCTTCCTCCCCATTGAGCAAGAGACCAGTCGAGCACTCGCCCACCGTCGGGCCCTCGGTCAAGGTGGACTCCCGATCATCAAACGCATCATCCCGCTCGCCGCGATCATTCTCGGTGGGTTGCTCATCGCGCTCGCAATCGCTGCGCGCAGTGCAACGGGAAATCTCTTTGAGTCGAATTCCGCAGTGACCTTGGCGCTGTTGTTCATGTTGCTCACGTATGCACCGATGCACATCGCCCGCGGGCTCTCGTCAGGTCAAGGCAAGTTCTCGAACTATGCACTCATCATCGGTCTCGACGGCACCATTCGAGTCGGCGTCTGTGCAGCGCTGTGGCTTGCCGGCGTCGACAGCACCGGCGTCTTCGCGGTCGCCGTCGGACTCTCGCCAATCGTCGGTGTCGTCATCGTGGCACTTCGCGGTGACCTTCGCCTCACCGATGGACCGCCGGCATCGTGGTCTGAAATAACGCCGAACCTCGGGTGGCTCCTCCTTGGATCACTCTTTGCGGCAGCGCTCGTCAACGCGGGGCCAATCACCGTCGACATCCTTGGGTCGAACGAACCCGCCGCCGTGGTGACACGCTTTGGCAACGCCGTCATCTTTGCCCGAGTACCCCTCTTTTTGTTCCAGGCCGTCCAAGCAGCACTGCTCCCAAAACTCGCTCGACTCGCAGCACAACGCGACATGGTGGAGTTCCGCAGTGGACTTCGCCGCCTTATCCTCCTCGTCGTCGGCGTCGGTGTGGTGGGAACGATCGGCGCGTTTGCGATCGGCCCATGGGTGCTCGAACTCGTCTATGCAGGTGGCATCGATCGCCGCACGATGGGACTCCTTGCGTCAGCAAGTGCGATCTACATGCTCGCGCTCGCACTCGCCCAGGCAGTCATCGCGCTCCACGGACACGCCGCCGTTGCTTATGGCTGGATTCTCGGATTCGTCACCTTTGTCGGAGTTGCATGGCTGTCGAGCGACGATCTCTACCTGCGTGTCGAGCTCGCACTCGTTGCAAGCTCGCTGGTGTCGCTCGTGATGTTCGCTGTCGTGGCGAAACAGAAACTCGATGCTGGTTCGTCGACTGACGTCGACTCGATGATCGAGGCGCTCACCGAGCGTCCACTCGACTAACTGCCGCGAACTACTTGTTCAGGCGCGCCGACTCGTATTCGAGGTCATGGGTCACCATCATGTCGACCAACTGCTCGAAGCTGACTTCCGGCTTCCAGCCGAGCTTCGTCTTTGCCTTCGACGGATCCCCAATGAGGAGATCTACTTCGGCCGGGCGGAAGAACTTCTGGTCCTGCCTGACGAACTGACGCCAGTCACCGAGACCTACTTTTGAAAAGGTAATCTCGAGGAATTCCTCAACGGAGTGCGTCTCGCCGGTTGCGACGACATAGTCGTCCGGTTCGTCCTGCTGCAGCATGAGCCACATTGCCTTGACGTAGTCGCCTGCATAACCCCAATCGCGCTTGGCGTCGATGTTGCCGAGCACAAGCTCTTTTTCAACTCCAAGCTTGATTCGCGCAGCAGTGTTGGTGATCTTGCGGGTGACGAATTCAAGTCCTCGACGAGGGCCCTCGTGATTGAACAAGATTCCTGAACACGCAAACAGCCCATAGCTTTCGCGATAGTTCATCGTGATGTTATGGCCGAACACCTTGGCAACGCCGTACGGCGAGCGCGGATGGAACGGAGTCAACTCGGTCTGCGGAACTTCGCGAACCTTGCCGAACATCTCCGACGACGACGCTTGGTAGAAGCGGATCGGGTTGTTCTGCGCGCCGCCAACGATGCGCACGGCTTCAAGGGCACGGAGGACACCGAGCCCAGTCACGTTGGCGGTCAGTTCGGCCTGGTTGAACGACATCGCCACGAATGAGATCGCACCGAGGTTGTAGAACTCATCGGGTTGGGCGTATTCGAGTGCTGTCACGAGGCTCGTGAGATCGGTGAGGTCTCCCGGAACAATTTCGACAAACGGAAATTCATCACGAATCATCTCAGATCGCGGATTGTGCTGACCCTTCATCATCCCGAAGACCTTGTATCCCTTGGAGTGCAACAACTCCGCAAGATGGCGACCGTCCTGGCCCGTGATGCCTGTGATGAATGCCTTACGCATGAGACCTTCACTCTAACTGAGGCCGATCGTTACGATCGGGGACGTGATTGCGGTCCTTGCAGGTGGAGTGGGTGCCGCCCGATTCCTGCGCGGAGT
>JALRJT010000202.1 GCA_023254985.1 Ilumatobacteraceae bacterium
GTCGGTGACGATGAGCGTGCGGCGGGCTCCCTTGGCTGCCACGAGTTGTGCTTCGAGGTCAGCCATGTCGCGGTTCTTGTAGCGGAAGCGCTTGGCCTTACACAGTCGGATGCCATCGATGATCGATGCGTGGTTCAGTTCATCGGAAATGACGGCATCATTGTCATCCAAGAGCACCTCGAAGACGCCGCCGTTTGCATCGAAACATGACGGGAACAGGATGGTGTCGTCTGTTCCGAGAAGATTTGAAATCCTCGCCTCGAGTTCGTCGTGTTGGGTTTGTGTGCCGCAGATGAAGCGCACGCTTGCCATGCCGAAGCCGTTTTCGTCGAGTGATGCTTTCGCGGCTGCGATGATGTCGGGGTGATTCGCCAAGCCGAGATAATTGTTCGAGCAGAAGTTGAGCAAGTCCCGACTGCTGCTCGATACATGCGATGCCTGAGGAGAATCGAGGAGTCGTTCTTGCTTGTAGAGACCAGCAAGACGGATCTCTCCGAGCGTCTTTTGTAGTTCTTCGCGGACGTTGGTGTACATGGTGAAGTCCTACGACCAGTCCATCACGACTTTGCCGGAGTTCGACGTTCGTGCGGCGGCGAATGCGGACTGCCACTCGGAGGCCGGGAAGCGGTCGGTGATCACGTCGCGGATGTCGAGGCCGGTCTGGATGAGTGAGTTCATCGCGTACCAGGTCTCATACATTTCGCGTCCGTAGATTCCCTTGATCGTGATCATGTGGGTGACGAGCTTCGCCCAATTAATGGAGATCTCTTTGCTCGGAAGTCCGAGGACGGCGACACGTCCGCCGTGTGCAAGGTTGTCGAGGATGTCGGGAAGAGCAGTCGGCGCGCCGCTCATCTCGAGCGCGACGTCGAATCCTTCTTTCATGTCAAGAGTTTTTTGAGTCTCAGCGATGCTGGACGTCAGCGGGTTCACCGCGACGTCGACGCCCATGGTGCGGGCGAGAGCGAGTCGAGACTCGTTGATGTCGCTCACCACGATGTAGCGAGCTCCAACGTGCCGTGCGACCTTGGCGGCCATCAGTCCGATCGGTCCGGCGCCGGTGATGAGCACGTCTTCGCCAGCGACGGGAAACGCGAGGGCCGTGTGTACTGCATTGCCGAAAGGATCAAAGATCGCTCCGAGCTCGGCATCCACTGCCGCAGAGTGGACCCACACGTTGCTTGCCGGAATGACGACGTATTCGGCGAATGCGCCGTTGCGATTCACGCCAACACTTGAGGTGTTCTTGCACATGTGACGGCGACCAGCCCGACAATTTCGACACGTTCCACAGATGACGTGCCCTTCACCTGAAACAAGGGCGCCGATCTCGAGCGAGGTGACTTCGGAGCCGAGTTCCACGATGCGACCAGAGAACTCGTGACCAATGATCAGTGGGGCATTGACTGCAGATGCCGCCCATGCATCCCACGCGTCGATGTGGAGGTCGGTCCCACAGATTCCGGTTCGCTCAACGCGAATCTTCACTTCATGGGGGCCCGGGGCGGGCTCTGGGCATTCGATCATCTCGAGGCCGGGAGCCGCGGCTGGCTTGAACAGTGCACGCATGGCTCCACATCGTAATGGTGGGGGTGGACCCGAATCCCCTCAACTAGATGTCCGAAGTTCTTGCTCGGTCGCTCACGTGCAGTCCAGAGAGACGAAACTGAAAGGGTGAATCATTCGTCGCACCAACGAACAACTCGGACTTGGCGTCATCGAATGGTCTTCGCCATCCTCCTCGCAATGTCGTTGACATCGTGTTCGAGTTCAGGTGCATTTGACTCGAACGACTCGCAGGAACAGGATTCAACGACGGAGCTCAACGTTGTTGATGCAATGTTTGTTCAAATGATGTTGCCGCACCACGAGCAAGCAATCGTCATGGCGAACATGGCTCTCGAGTCGTCTCGCGGCGCAGGAAATGACGTAGTTGTGCTTGCTCGCCAAATCAAGGAAGTCCAGGAGGCCGAGATTCTCGTTCTCACTGAACTCCTCGCGATGGTTGGTGATTCTCTGGATGGCCACATGCACGAGATGAAGGGAATGCTGAGTGAGGAGGAACTCGCTGAACTCGGATCACTTCAGGGAACAGACTTCGACAGAAAGTGGCTCGAGGGCATGATTGCTCACCATGAGGGGGCGATCGAAATGGCCGAAGACGTCATTCGCGACGGCTCGAATGAACGTGTGCGGATGCTGGCGAAGGAAGTCGAATCAGCTCAACGAGCAGAGATCGACGTCATGAAGTCGCTTGTCGGGTGAGCGGTCGGCAGTTAAGGCACTCGATGGTCGGAGTTGACGTCGAACAGTCGGCACATACGAGTGTTCGCTTGCGACACGTACTCGTCGAGCAGTTGAAGAAGTCTTTCGTCGGTTCTCCGCAGTAGTCACAGGACCCGATGAGTGGTGCCCCTTCGGCGAAGTCGGTGACGAGTCGACGATCGAAAACGTAGAGTGAGCCTTCCCATAAAGCAGAGTTCTTGAACGTCTCGCCGTAGCGGACGATGCCACCATCGATTTGGTACACCTCTTGGAATCCACGGTTCTTCATGAGCACGGTGAGGACCTCGCATCGAATGCCACCGGTGCAGTAGGTGACGATCGGCTTCGACTTGAGATGATCGTATTTTCCGCTTTCCAGTTCGGCGATGAAGTCTGGTGTCGTCTGCGCATCGGTGACGACTGCATCACGAAACTTGCCGACACGGGCCTCGAATGCATTGCGACCATCGAAGAAAACGACATCCGGGCGACGGTCGACGAGTTCGTGTACTTCGTGAGGTGAGAGATGAGTTCCTCCTCCGATGATGCCGTTGACGTCGACCTTGATTTCCTCTGGTCGACCGAAGGTCACGATCTCGGGACGCACCTTGATCTCGAGTCTCGGGAAGTCTTCACCAGTTCCCTCCGACCACTTGAAGTCGATGTCCTTGAACGGCGGGTAC
>JALRJT010000094.1 GCA_023254985.1 Ilumatobacteraceae bacterium
ATCGGTCGCGACATCATTCGCCGTGGGGCGATTGTGGCGCCGTTGTTCATCGGACTGTCCGCACTTGGCTGGGGTGCAAATGGCGCCTGGTCGGCCACGTACGGGCTCGTTCTCGTCCTTGCCAACTATGGACTTGCGGCCTGGCTCGTGGCCTACACCGCCAAGATCTCCTATGCCCTGATGATGGGAATGACGCTGTTCGGCTACATCATTCGCCTCGCGATCATCGCGGCGGCCGTCTACTTCGTGCGTGACCTCGGCTGGGTCGAACTCGTGCCGATGGGTGTGACAATCATCGTCGCGCACATCGGGTTGCTGTTCTGGGAACTGCGCTATGTTTCTCTGTCGCTCGCGTATCCAGGATTGAAGCCCAAGACCCAGTCTCAGCAAGAATCTCCATCAGCCCAGGCGAACAGCCTCTAACCAACTCAACAGGACGACCACCGTGATCTCAACGCAACTCGCACAGATGGCCTCCGCACGGGTGAACTCCATACTCGTGCAAGCGACGGAGGGGGAGAGCACCCGTGGCTTTCACTTCCCACCGATCAACACGCTGCTGCGCTGGAAGGACATCACGCCGGGCATCAACAAGGTCGTGCTCATCTCGATCGCTGCTGCGCTGATTGGAACCGCGTTGTTCCTGATCGCCGCGAATCGTGATCACAAGACCGCGCCGAAGGGTGCGCGCAACCTCGCCGAGATCGCCGTCGAGTTCATCGAGAAGAACATCATCATGGAGACGATGGGACGTTCGGGTCTCGGTTGGACGCCGTTCCTCTTGACGATGTTCATCTTCATCTACATCTGCAACGTGCCGGGAATCATTCCGTTCATCCAGATGCCGGCGACTGCACGCATGGGCATTCCTGCATTCATGGCGCTCCTCGTGTGGGTCGTCTACAACGCGACGGGCATCAAGAACCAGGGTCCGATCGGTTACTTCAAGAACGTGTTGTTCCCTCCGGGCGTGCCCAAGGCGCTGTACATCCTCGTCACTCCGATCGAGTTCATCTCGACGCTCGTGGTGCGACCCTTCTCGCTCGCCGTGCGACTCTTCGCCAACATGCTCGCCGGTCACTTGTTGCTCGTCATCTTCGCACTGCTGTCTGAGGCCCTCATCCAGGCCGAGACGCAGCGCATCTTCCTTATTCCGATCGGCGTATTGCCGTTCGGCGTGTTGATGTTCTTGACGGCATTCGAGATCTTGGTTGCGTTCCTCCAGGCCTACATCTTCACCACGCTCACCGCGGTGTACTTGGGCATGGCGACGCACCCAGAGCACTAAACCTTCGCAACACCGACAGATACCCACTACAGACAACAACCACATAACAACAGGAGAAAGAAACATGGAAGCGTTAACACGAATCGCCCGCGCAGGCATCCGCGTTGCGGAGCTCACCGCGGCAGAGGAGAAGGCCAACTCGGCAGCCCAGATGGCGGGTCTCGCCTACGGTCTCGCCGCGATTGGACCAGGCGTCGGCATCGGCATCATCTTCGGTAAGGCCATCGAGTCGATGGCTCGTCAGCCGGAGTCCGCAGGTATGGTCCGCACCACGATGTTCCTCGGCGTCGCCTTCACCGAAGCGCTCGCGCTCATCGGCTTCGTCGCGTTCATTCTGCTCAAGTTCGCCTGATCGCAATGCGAGTCCTCGTCACAACACAGCAGGGTCAACTGCTCGAAGTGCGCGTGAATGCCGACGATGCCGCAGGCACGGAAGCCACCGCAACCGAGTCAGAGACCGCCTCGGCACCGAACCCGATTGCACCAGAGGGCAAAGAGCTCATCTGGGGCGCCGGATCGTTCCTGGTGTTCTTGGTGCTCATGCGCGTGTATTTGTTCCCCAAGTTGAAGAAGGGGATGGATGCGCGTTATACGAGCATCCGCGAGGACTTCGAACAGGCCGATGCCACGCGTCAGGCCGCTCAGTCGGACGTCGCCAAGTACGAAGCGGCACTCGCCGACGTTCGTGCCGAAGCGGCGGGCCGAATCGATGCGGCACGCCAAACCGTGGACGCCGAACGCAATGCCAAGATCGCCGAGACCAACTCGAAGATCGCGGCCAAGCGCGCAGCAGCAGATGCAGAACTCGCCGCGGCACGCGCCAAGGTGCGTGACCAGGTTGCCGAAGCAGTCTCCACCGTCACCGCACGGACCACCCAGCTTGCAGTGGGCAAGTCTCCTGATGGGTCGGTCGTGCGTGAGGCGGTGCAGCAGGTCATGCAGTCAGGAGCACGTTGATCATGAACCCCGTCATTGCACTCCTCGCCGCAGAGGATCCCAACGTCACGCACCACTGGCTGTTGCCAGAGACCGGTGAGATCATCTACGGCGGTCTCGCCTCGGTGATCGTCGTCGGTGCGCTCGTGAAGTTCGCAGGCCCGATGATCAAGAAGGGCTTCGCTGCCCGCACCGAGCGCATCCAGAAGGAGCTAGACGACGCAGCGAACGCCAAAGTCAAGGCAACGAGCGATGCATCAGCGATTCGTTCTGCACTCGGTGACATCGCCTCCGAGCGTTCACGCATCCTTGCTGAAGCCGACGCACAGGCTGCGACAGTGTTGTCCGAGGGTCGTGCGCGCATCGCCAAGGAAGTCGCCGACCTCGAGGCCAAGGCTGATGCCGACCTCGCAGCGGCGCAGGGTCGCAGCAACGATGAGTTGCGCGCGGAGATCTCGCTGCTCGCCGCGAAGGCGACGCCGATCGTGATCGCCAAGACCCTCACCGATCAGACCAAGAACGAACTCGTCGAGTCGTTCATCGCCAACGTAGGAGCCGCACGATGAGTTCAGCCAAGGTCGAGGCGTACGCACGCGCACTTGTCGAGATCGCCCAGGCCGAAGGCGGACTGGACCGAGTCGAAGACGAGTTGTTCCGCATGGCTCGCGCATTCGAGTCGAACGATCAGTTGCGCGCCACGCTGTCGGACACGACGATCCCGTCGGAGCGACGCCAGCAAGTCGTCGAGCAGTTGCTCGGTGGCAAGGCATCGGCGACCACGATCCAACTCGTCGGCTTGATCGTCGCAGCTGGCCAGGTGCGCGACCTTCCCGCAATCATCGACGTCGTCGTGCGCGAAGCGTCGCAGGGCAAGTCGCAGTCGCTCGCCGAAGTGCGTAGCGCAGTCGCGCTCAGCGATGATCAGCAGAAGCGTCTCGCCGCTGCGTTGACCAAGGCCACCGGCAAGCCGGTGAACCTGAAGGTCGTCGTCGACCCCAGCGTGCTCGGCGGACTCGTCGCCACGGTCGGCGATGAAGTCATCGACGACACCGTTCGTACCCGCCTCGACCAACTCAAGTCGTTGATCTGACCCCGTTTTCGAAAGGACACCACCATGGCTGAACTCACACTCTCTGCGAGCGACATCGCAGCAGCGATCACCAAAGGACTCGAGGGCTACAAGCCATCGACCGAGGCACGCACCGTCGGTCGCGTCGCCGAAGTCGGTGACGGTATTGCTCGCGTCAGCGGCTTGCCCGACTGCGCAGTGAACGAGCTTCTCGAATTCGAGGACGGCACCGTCGGCCTCGCGTTGAACCTGGACGAAGACTCGATCGGTGCGGTGGTCCTCGGTGACGCCGACAACATCGAAGAGGGTCAGTCCGTGAAGGCGACCGGACGCATCTTGTCGGTGCCGGTCGGTGATGCGATGCTCGGTCGCGTCGTCAACGCGCTCGGAGAGCCGATCGACGGCAAGGGCGACATCGTCGGTGCGACCATGCGCCGCGTGGAAGTGCAGGCTCCCGGCATCATGGGCCGCAAGCCCGTGCACGAGCCATTGCAGACTGGCATCAAGGCGATCGACGCCATGACCCCAATCGGTCGTGGCCAGCGTGATGTGGAGTTGGGGGGAATTGAACCCCCGTCCGGAGATGCGAAAACTCGCGCTTTCTACATGTTTAGACGCTGTTTGTTTGTCGGGCTAGTCGGGTACAGGTCGAACCTTGACGTTGCCTTAACTGATGTTGATAATGGCTCCCTGCACCAGTTGATTGGGGCCATACCCGAGCGGGTCGACTGCCTGTGGTGGTTTCCGGCTCAGGTGGTAGGAAACCCAGACAGATGGTCATAGCTTATCGTTCCGATTAAGCAGCCATAGCGTAGTTAGACTCGCCTCTTAATGGTTTTGAGCGTTCAGATTAGGGTGCATCCGCACAAGGCACCACATGCTTACACGGTCATCAATCATCCCGTCGATTCCGATCAACCCCGATGGGGCAAAGGTAAGGCTCAATGAACTTTTTTGCTTTTCAATCCTTATCCTAAAATAGAAGGTCAAATGTTCAGTCATTCAGATAGTTATGATTTTGTATTTGTGGGAGCTGGCGCTTCTACAAGCCTTCTATTGATGGCGCTTCATCGCCGTCAACTTCTCAGCGATTGCAAGATTTTGATCTTGGATGGAGATTCTAAGCTGAAGAATGACAAAACCTATTGTTTTTGGGCACAGGAGGATGAGGCTATTTTGGAACATTTGGAGGGTGTCATCGGTCACCAATGGTCCGACATCGAGGTGGCAGGTCAATCCTCCAAACAATTGGATGATATAGTGTATGCCCGTGTCTCTAGCCTTCAACTCTACGAACACATTCGAATCCTCGCGGCCAGAGAAAATTGGCAGATTCAAAAGGCCGAAGTTTCGACGGTTGGCAGTGATTCTCAAGGACCTTGGGTGGAGGTTGACGGGCAATGCATTCGCTGCAAAAGAGTGCTAGATTCTCGTCCTCCAGTATGGCAGACGCCGGGAAGAAATGACGTTCATTTATGGCAGAGTTTTGCGGGATGGCACATCCAGACCTTGAAACCTTGTTTTGAGACCTCTCGTTTCACCATGATGGATT
>JALRJT010000159.1 GCA_023254985.1 Ilumatobacteraceae bacterium
TTGGGATTGACCATCACCCGTGAGCATGCGCGAGCAATGGGTGGGGATTTGACGCTCGAGAGTCGCGCAAATGGTGGATGTCGCTTCATCGTGACCCTTCCGATCGATCCACAGCACGAATCTCCGGGGCAATCGACATGAGAGTCTCGCGAATAAGCGTCATCTTCCTTCTCGCACTGCTCACGTCGTGCGGCGTTCCGATGGACGACGGGCCGAGTGCGCTGGCTCCTGTGGTCGACAGCCAACCATCAACGACCACGACTCCTGACAATCCCGCCAACTTCCCGAATCGACTCGACCAAGTCGTCGTGGTCTATCTGATTCGAGGAGAGGGCCTCGTCGGCGAAACGACCTTCGTTCGCACCGGTTTCGACATCAACGACCTTCTCAATGCCCTCATCAGCGGCCCGAGTGCGACCTTCATCGATCTCGGCGCCCGATCTGGCCTCACCCAGAGGGTTGACCTCGTCAAGTCCGTGGCGATCGTCGATGGATTCGCCGACGTGTCCTTGAGCGGTTCATTTAATGACCTTCCCGGAAACGAACAGACGCTCATCGTTGGCCAGCTCACCTTGACCTTCGTTGCAAACCTTCCGATTAACGGCGTCATCTTCAAACAAGACGGCCAGGTCGTCGCAGTGCCGGACGCAGATGGAACACCGATCATCGAGCCCGCAAGCCGAATCAACTACGTCACGTTGCTCACACGGCCGTGACGAACGAACTTTCGCTCCTCACCGCACTGAGTTCGGCCCACGCCGAATATCTCACGCACACCTGGAATTCGATATCCGCCCAAGACGTGCCGGTCGGCTGGGAGGTTCATTGGTACATCCAAGAAGACGGACCCGCCTCGGCTGCACGGTCCTTCGTTGACTCACTCAACTCCCCGTTCGTGCACTATGCATCCTCCAACCGTCCCGGCGGACCAGCCGAGGCTCGGAATTTGGCCCTCACCCGAGCCCAAGGTGACGTGGTCATGGTGCTCGACGCCGACGACACGCTCACTCCCGGCGCGATCACTCGCACCATCTCACTACTCGACGAGAGCAATTTGTGGTGCGGCTTCGCTGCAATCGACGATCACAATGGGCAGTTGTCGCAGCGTGATACTGGTTACTCGCGCCGCCTCGGATCCGCCAGTTCACCCGACCCTCGATACGCACCATTCGTCCCAGAGGATTGGTTGGGGCACTCTGAGCGCGGGGACATTCGCAGATGTTGGGAACTCTGTGGTTACCTTCCGTTCCATCCTGCGACCTTTGCGACATTTGCTCGATTCATCTGGGACGTTGGGGGTTGGCCGGCTCTCGGGCGCGACGAAGACACGGCCGTCATCCTTGCGATTTCCGACCGGCACCACGGTCACGTCTCACACGAACCCAACGTCGTCTACCGACACCACAACCACCAGACCTCACGTCTCGTGCCGCCGATCGACGAACGACTCGCCTTCATTGAACGCCGGCTACCGCGTTGAGTGCATCGACCGACCTATTGGCCTGGGGGAAGTTGATCCCGCAACGCATCGAGCGCGGCCCAGCGATCGTCCTTGTTCACCGCATTACATCCACACGGTGCCGTGGCGAGATCCGCCCCACACTGCGGACATAACCCTGGGCAATCGGGGCGGCACAGCGGCGCGTCGGGAACCGCAAGCAACACTCCCTCGCGAACCACCGAGGTGAGATCCAACTGTTCGCTCGTGAGCGCAGTCGCATCCGGGTTGTCGGGGATGCGCTGATACAACTCGTCGATCTCGCCTGAGACCTCCATCTCGAATTCCGTCAGACACCGCCGACATGACAGCTGTGCTCCAGCGACCGCCGTTCCCGTGACGACGATGCCACCACTCACGCTCTCGAGATGGATGTTGACGGCGACGTCTTGGTCGTCGGTGAGTCGCGGGTCATCGAGAGACAGGATCGTGGCGGGAATCGCAACGATGAGGTCCTTGTCGGTGCCCGGGCGACGGGTCAGCTCGAGGATGTTGACGACGAGCGGCGAAGCCATGTCGCGTGCCTGGAACGACGACTAGTAGAGGTCGGTTTCGTCCACGTCAAAGAACGTGGCGCCGGCCGAGTCGGTCGACTCGACTGCGGGCTCTGCCGCCTCGGGCTGGGTGCCGATGAGCTGCATGCGGCGGCGTCCCTGGGCGATCGTGTTCGTCAAGCGATCCAAGATGATCTCGAACGAGGCGAGGCGCTGGTCGAGATAGTCCTCCATCTCGTTCTTCATCCGCTTGGTGTCGGCATTCGCCGACTCGAGCACTTGGCGAGCCTTCGCTTCGGCTGCGCGCACGACCTCGGTGCGCTGCACCATGCGCTCGGCCTGCACGCGAGCAGCCTCGACGATCTCGTCAGCCTCGCGTTGGGTCTTGGCCATGAAGTCCTGGCGTTCCTTCAACATCCAGCGCGCCTGACGAATCTCGTCGGGGAGGCAGGACAGTGCGTCCTGCAACAAACCGACGACGTATTCGCGGTCGATGCGTGGGGTGCTCGACAGCGGCACGTTCGGTGCGGTCGCGACCATGTCGGCGACCTTTTCCAAGATGCTCTCGGTGTCCCCGAGCTCGACCGTCATCGGGTCGTCGATCACCTGGTCGTCGTCGTAGCTCATGGTTGCTCCTTAACTGTTCTTCTTCGCCAACGCCTCGAGCACGCACTGGGGCGCCACCTTCGTGCGCATCGTGCCCTTGTGCTGGGCGAACTGGCGAATGTAGGTGCTCGTGATGAACTGGTGCTCGGGGGAGGAAAACAAGAGCACGGTGTTGATCCCCGTGGCGGCCCGGTTCGTCTGGGCCATCTGCTGTTCGGTCTCGAAATCCGAGGTGGTGCGGGCGCTCTTCACGATGAAGCTCGCCGTGATCGAGGCGGCGGCATCCACGGTCAAGCCAGAGAACTTCTCCACGCACACGGACTTGCCGAGATGGGTGGTGGACTGGCGGATCAGATCGGCCCGCTCATCGGCGGTGAACATCCCCGAAGGCTTGGCCGGGTTGTGCATGACCCCGATCACGAGTTCACCGAACATCCCCACGGCCTGTTCGACGATGTCGAGGTGACCGAGGTGGAACGGATCGAAACTGCCCGGGTAGAACGCGACGCCCATGTGCCCTCCACGCTATCGCTGGAGAAAGGTCACAAATGCCCGCCCATAGCGCTTCACGCGCACCTGGGCCCATCCGGCAAAGGGAGCATCTACTCCCCCCAATTCCCTGTCGCTTTCGGCCACGACCAGATCCGCCAAGGTCGCATCCAACAACTCCTGCCACGCAACGAAGTCATAGGGCGGATCGGCGAGCACGAGCGTCGCATCCGTGACGTTGCGCAGAGACGTCATCACGTCCCCGCGAATCACCGTCGCACGATCTGCGATCCCGAGTGTCTCCAAGTTCTCGCGCAATACCTCGACGGCCGCACGATCCCGTTCGATGAACGTGCAGTGTGCCGCACCGCGCGAGATCGCCTCGATCCCGAGCGCACCCGAGCCCGCAAATGCATCCACGACCCTCGCCCCGACCACCACGTTGAGACTGCCCAAGGCATTGAACGTCGCCTCGCGGGCCATGTCCGTCGTCGGACGGGTGGTCTTGCCTTCCGGGGCCTGGATCTTGCGTCCCTTCAGTTCCCCCGCCACGACGCGCATGGCAAGAAGGCTATTGGGCGCATCTCCGACGACGGCGACACCATATATATGTGACAAAACGAGCGACGCCCGCCCACACCAATCGGCCACACTTGAAGTGACCATGACGGACGCCGACCTGCCCAACCCGCTCG
>JALRJT010000164.1 GCA_023254985.1 Ilumatobacteraceae bacterium
ATGCGGGAGTTGTACCGCTTGAATAAAGACAAAGTTTTCGATAGCGGTGTGGCTGAGATCTGGTCCATCCGTTATTTAGGAAACCGACCTAACGATTACACATTTCTCGAGGCAGGATATTTGAAGTTACTTGAGGCCTATGAAAAGCAGCGAAAAAAAGAATTGGCAGATGAAAAATAAGATGAGCCTTTGGGCCGTGATTGTGAGTGCTGGCGTACTTATGAGTGCGGCGGCGGGAGATCCGTTTGAAACGAGCAAGCAATTGGAGGTGTTTACCGCCGTGCTGCAACAGGTACAGGTGAATTATGTCGATGAGATCGGCGCAGAGCAGGCTGTGACGGCGAGTCTGCTCCACGACCCCCGTTCGGGCATCCACGAGTACGATCGCGAGATCGACGTTGGAGGCGCCGGTGATCATGTTGCGCGTGTACTGAATGTGGCCCGGGCAGTCCGCGATGATGAACGAACGCTTAGGCGTGGCGAAATAGCGGTAGGCGACGTCGATCGTGATGCCCTGCTCGCGCTCGGCGCGCAGACCGTCGGTGAGGAGCGAGAGATCCACGTAGTCGTCGCCGCGGCGTTTGCTCACCGCCTCGATGTGCTCGAGCTGGTCTTCAAAGATGCTCTTCGAGTCGTACAAGAGTCGACCAATCAACGTCGACTTGCCGTCGTCGACGGACCCGACCGTGGCAAAGCGCAGGCGATCCATCAGAAGTACCCCGTGCGTTTGCGGTCTTCCATGCCGGCCTCCGACATGCGGTCATCCGCGCGCGTCGCGCCGCGCTCCGTCACTCGGGCGACTGCAGTCTCGGCGATGATGTCGGCCACGCTCGAGGCGCTCGATTCGATTGCAGCGGTACAGGTGGCATCTCCGACGGTGCGGAAGCGCACCATCTGCTCGACCACTTCTTCCCCTGGCTCAGGCTGTAGGAATTCCGTGACGGCCATCCACATGTTGTCGCGGCGGAACACCGGACGGCGATGTGCGTAGTAGATGCTCGGGAGCTTCACGTCGTGTTCGGCGATGAAGGTCCAGATGTCGAGCTCGGTCCAGTTCGACAGTGGGAAGATGCGGAAGTGTTCGCCCTGGCGGTGGCGCGAGTTGTAGATGCCCCACAGTTCTGGTCGCTGGTTCTTTGGATCCCACTGACCGAACGAGTCACGATGCGAATAGACGCGTTCCTTGGCTCGGGCGCGCTCCTCGTCGCGTCGGGCGCCGCCGAAGACGGCATCGAAGCGGTGTTCGGCAATCGAGTCGAGGAGTGTCACGGTCTGGATCGGGTTGCGGCTCGCCCGGGGGCCAACAGGGTCGGCCACGCGGCCTGCGTCGATCGAGGCCTGGACCGAGCCGACGATCAGTTGTACGCCCATTTCCTCGACGCAGCGGTCGCGGAACTCGATGACCTCGGAGAAGTTGTGGCCCGTGTCGATATGCATCACGGGGAAGGGGATGCGGGCGGGGGCAAAGGCCCGTACGGCCAGGTGCAACATGACGACGGAGTCCTTGCCGCCAGAGAACAACAGTACGGGGCGCTCGAACTCGGCGGCCACCTCGCGGATGATGGTGACGGACTCGTCAATGAGGCCGGCGAGTGAGGACTTCACGCGTTCAAGACTACTCGCAAAGCCAGTTTGGGCTGGGGCGTAACTAGCGTGAGAGCGTGCGTGGAGCGGTGCAATTCGACGACATCGGGATGACGTTTCCCGACGGAACGACGGCACTTGAGTCGGTGTCCTTTGATGTCGCGCCCGGCGAGTTTGTGACCCTCGTCGGACCGTCGGGTTGTGGCAAGTCAACGCTTCTGCGCATCGCCTCTGGTCTCGAAAATCCGACGAGGGGCAAGTGCTCAATCGATCGCGACAGCATCGGCTTTGTCTTCCAGGACTCAACGCTCCTGCCATGGCGCACCGTGCAACGCAACGTGGAGCTGTTCGCAGAGTTGCATGGCGAAGACCGCGCTGAGTGTGAGCGACGAGCAACCGAGGTCATTGACCTCGTCGGTCTCGGAGAGTTCACCGACAAGTATCCCCGACAGCTGTCTGGTGGTATGAAAATGCGTGCGTCGCTCGCGCGATCGCTCGTGATGAAGCCGCGAGTGTTCCTCTTCGATGAACCATTCGGTGCACTTGATGAGATGACTCGCGAGCGACTGAATGATGAACTCCTGGCAATTTTTTCGCGTGAACGGTTCGCCGGAGTGTTCGTCACACACTCGATCGCCGAGGCGGTGTACATGTCGACCAAGGTGCTCGTGATGTCGGCGCGACCCGGTCGCATCGTTGAGTCGATCGACGTTCACTTTGCCTATCCGCGCTCGCACGAGCTGCGGTATGAACCGTCATTCGCTGCCCTGTGCGGCGAAGTGTCTGCGGCGCTACGGGTGGTGTCATGAGTCGGAGGGAATCAACGGTCGAACGGCGAAAGCCAAGCGACTTCCTCGGGCCGATCGTCGTGTTCGGTCTCGTGATCGGTGCGTGGTACGCGTTGTCGCTTGCCATCCTTCCCGAGGCGAAGCGATTCTTGCTGCCGACCCCGCATCGCGTCGTGCGTGATGGGTTCCTCGTGTGGTCGGCGGGCGAGCAGCGTGGACTGAAGCCGATCCTCATCTCGCTGTGGGATTCGGTCAAGATTGCACTCATCGGTCTGTCCTTGACGGTCGTGCTCGGAATGGTCCTTGCAACGGTGATGGCGACACGTCGATGGGTGGAGAAGGCCACGTGGCCGTATCTCGTGGCCCTGCAGTCGGCCCCAATCTTGGCGATGACGCCACTCATTCGGGCGCTCATCGACACCGTGCAGGTGCAGCGCGTCCTCGTCGTGATGTTGATTTCGTTCTTCCCAATCGTCAGCAACACGTTGTTCGGGTTGCTCTCCGTTGATCGCGCCCAACACGATCTCTTCGCCCTACAAGGGGCGAGTCCGCTCCTCCGGTTGCGTAAGTTGCAGTTTCCCGCGGCGCTGCCGAACATCTTCGTCGGTTTGCGTATCTCGGCGGGGCTGTCGGTGATCGGCGCGATCGTCGGTGACTTTTACTTTCGCCAGGGTGGAGTCGTCGGCATCGGCGCACAAATCGACATTTATCGACAACGGCTGTGGGGTCCCGAGTTGATTGCCTCTATAGTGCTCGCGAGCCTGTTTGGGCTTTCCGTGTTCACATCCTTTGGTCTGCTGCGCACAGCAGTCATCGGCAAGTGGCATGTCATCACAAGGGAGTAACCTATGAAATCAACCCTTAGGACTGTTGCGGCAGCTGCCGCATTGGTGATGTTGGCCGCGTGCGGCGACAGCAAATCAAGTTCCAGCGACACGACCGCTGCGGCTTCTGGAGCGTTGGCGGGGATCTGTCCAGACACGGTGACGTTCCAAACCGACTGGAACCCGGAGGCCGAACATGGATTTCTGTATCAACTCGTGGGTTCGGGATACGAAGTCGATGCGCAGGGACTGCGCGTGACTGGGCCACTCGTGGCGAGCGGTGTTGACACCGGTGTCAAGGTGCAGGTGCGCGCAG
>JALRJT010000177.1 GCA_023254985.1 Ilumatobacteraceae bacterium
ACCCCATCGTTTCGATCGAAGACGGCATGGCCGAAGACGACTGGGAGGGCTGGGCACAGCTCACCGCGCAACTCGGGAACAAGATCCAACTCGTTGGTGACGATCTCTTCGTCACTAACGTCGAGCGCGTGAAGATGGGCATCGATCGAACGTGTGCGAACAGCATCCTCATCAAGGTCAATCAGATTGGCACGCTCACCGAGACTCTGCGCACGATCGCCCTCGGGAACGCGAACAACTACACGAGTGTGATGAGCCATCGCAGTGGTGAAACCGAGGACGCGACGATTGCAGACCTCGCGGTTGCGACGAATTGCGGTCAAATCAAGACCGGTGCCCCGGCCCGCAGCGATCGCGTGGCGAAGTACAACCAGTTGTTACGCATCGAATCAGCACTCGGCTCCCGAGCACTGTTCAAGGGTCGCGCCGCACTCGCTCCGCTGTCCTAGCGAGACTCCCTCACTTGGTGCCTTCGGGCGACCACAATATTGAGGTGTCCTCGACCGAGACCAACCTCGTTCGCCACCGCGGCTTTCGCATCGCCAGCATGCCGCTCGGCGTCGTACTCGTCATCGCCCTTGCCGTGACGATGTTCGTCTTCCCAGTGCGAACCTGGTTGCACCAACGTGAGGTCCTCGCGCAACGCGAGACTGAATACCGCGCGTACGAAGACGTTGTCGAGCAATTGCAGGACCAGATCCTGTACCTGAAGACCCCGGAGGGTCTGCGCGACGCCATCCGCACGCAGCTCGGTTACCTGCAGCCGAATGAGCGTCGCCTCCCCATGATGGACATCCCTGCACTCTCCGCAACGCTCCCCGAGCGCTGGCCCTACACGCTGGTGTCCGGCGCGCTCGTCGTGCGCACCATCGAGGTCGCGGACCGCCGCGCCAAAGGCGAGATTTCGCTCCAGCCACTGACGCCCTAGCGGCGCGGCTTCACTAGCCTCGGTTCGCCAACGCAAAAGGAGATCACGTGGCCGGCAGCATCCTCGGCAATCGAGTTCAGCGCAAGGAAGACCCGAAGTTCCTCACGACCGGTGGCGTCTATGTCGACGACATGCACGATGAGCCACTGCTCGCCGGTGCGCTCCACGTCACCTACGTGCGCAGCACGGTGGCTCACGCCAACATCATCTCGATCGACGTTGCTGATGCACTCGAGCAACCAGGTGTCGTTGCGATCTTCACGGCCAAAGACCTCGAACTCGCAGAGATCCCCGCGACCTACAACCCAGCAGTGTCACGCACACTGCTCGCGAGTGGCAAGGTGCGCTACGTCGGCGAACCAGTCGCCGTCGTACTCACCGAGCGAGCCGACCAGGGCGAAGACGCTGCAGAACGCGTGATCATCGACTACGACGTCCTCGAGGCGTACGTCGACATGGAATCAGCGATGGCACCTGGTGCGATCCCGCTGTATGACGCAGTCGGGAGCAACATCGTCGTTGACTCCACCGTGTTCGGCATGCCAGGAATCGCCGACGACGCATTCGATGGCTGCGACGTCGTCGTGCGCGCACGCATCAACAATCAGCGAGTCGCCCCATGCCCGCTCGAGGTTCGCGGAAGTGCGGCCGTGTGGAGCGAGGGTCGACTCATCCAGTGGATCTCCTCACAGCACGCCCAAGGCGCGAAGGCCCGCATCTCTGCAACGCTCGGCGTCGAACCAGACGTCGTGCGCATCATCACCCCTGACGTCGGCGGTGGATTCGGCGCCAAGATCGACGCCTACCCCGAAGAAGTCCTGCTCGGAATGTTGGCCAAGCGCACCGGTCGTCCCGTGCGCTGGCGCGAGACACGCAGCGAATCGATGGTTGCACTCGGTCACGGTCGCGCACAGATCCAAGACGTCGCCATCGGTGGAACCCGCGACGGCAAGGTGCTCGCCTATACGTTGAAGGTGTACCAAGACGCCGGCGCCTTCGTCGACATCGGCTCGATTCTCGCTCCGTTCATGACTCGCCCGATGGCATCCGGCGTGTATGCGATCCCGCGGATCGACGTGCACACCGTGTCGGTGACGACGAACACGACCCCGACCGTTGCCTACCGCGGTGCTGGTCGCCCCGAGGCGACGGCAGCGATCGAGCGCGCGATGGATCTGTTCGCCGCCGAACTCGGCATGGATCCGGCAGACGTGCGTCGCAAGAACCTGATCGGCAAGTTCATGGAGCCGCACACGACTGCCATCGGCCAGACCTATGACGTCGGCGACTTCGAAGGTGCGCTCGACCGCGCGCTGGCGACGGCGAACTACGCACAGCTGCGTGCCGAACAGCATGCTCGCCGCGAGCGTGGGGATCGCCTGCAGCTCGGCATCGGCGTGAG
>JALRJT010000081.1 GCA_023254985.1 Ilumatobacteraceae bacterium
GTTATCGCGGGTTCGTCAAGCTCGACTGACGCGACTCAGATGCCGCGTTCGCGGTCGTCGCGTTCGGCGGCCTTGATCGCATAGCCGAGGACGATTGCAGGTGCGAGCAGGATCGATCCAACGATGAGGCCACCGGTTGCGAGTCGACCGATGAGTGGCGAGAAGTCGGCGACGAGGCCGTACGCCACGGCGGCAATCGAGACGCCGAATGCCCCATAGCCCGCACGGTTTGCGCGAGCCGTCCAACGGGCAATCACTTCTCGTCGTTGGCGAACTGGATCGGACTCAGATGGGGTAGAGGTCATAGCCTGAAATCTCATGGTAGAGGGCACTTCCGTCGAATCACCGTTGAGCGTGGAAGTGCGCTCCGAGGTGATGGTGTTGACGATGACGCGACCGTCACGACGAAACGCCGTGAACCTCGACATGTTGCGAGCATTCGAAGCGGCGTTTGACGAAGCGAAGGAGAAGTCGATTCGCGTGATCCTCCTCACCGGTGTCGCCCCCTCATTCAGCGCAGGAGCCGACCTTGCCGGAGTGAAGGAAGACGAGTTCCAGGACGCCCTCCACGGTGTGCTCACCTCATTCGTCGACCCGAAGTTTGTCACCGTCGCCTATGTGAACGGACACGCACTCGGTGCCGGGGCCCAACTCGTGGCGGCCTGCGACGTGCGTGTGGCGACACCGACTGCAACGATCGGTATTCCCGCAGCCCGTCTCGGTCTCGTCGTGAACCACTGGACGATCGAGCGACTCGTACGGGAGTTCTCATGGCCGGTGGCGCGCAACATGTTGCTGACGGCCGCGACCTATGACGCCGAATCGTTGCATCGGATTGGGTCGATACACCGACTCGGAACATTCGAGGACGCACTCGAGTGGGCGAGTGAGATTGCAGCACTCGCTCCGCTCACGCAGTTCGGCCACAAACTCGCTCTCGAGTCGAGTGCGGGTGAGCCGACGATTGATGCACTCGTCATTGCCGCTCGTAAGCGTGCACTCGACAGCAACGACGTCACCGAAGGCAGGGCTGCGTTTGCAGAGAAGCGAAAGCCGAAGTTCACCGGGTCATGAGCGTCGTCGAATTCGCTGACGTCGTCGTCACCTACGACGGCTATCCGGCACTCGCCGGCGTCTCGGCGCGGGTTGAGTCCGGCCAGATCGTCCTCGTGCGCGGAGAAAACGGCGCAGGTAAGTCGACGCTGTTGCGAACGATCGCGGGTTTGATGCCGATCGAGCGCGGATCGGCACGGGTGCTCGGGCACGACGTCGCGTCGGATCGCCAGTCGGTGCGTGCACGCATCGGCATGCTCTCGCATCGCAACGGGCTGTTCCTCGAGCTCACGGCACGAGACAACGTCGAGTTCTGGGCACGATGCGTCGGTGCGACCACCAGCGACGTTGATGATGCACTCGATCGCATGCGCCTCGGTCGCGAGTTGAGTTCCACGCTCGTGTCGCGGTTGTCGGCGGGGCAGCGCCGACGGGTCGCGCTCGCGTCCCTCGTCGTGCGTCGTGCCGAGCTGTGGTTGTTGGATGAACCACATTCGGGTCTGGACGAACAGTCACGAGCAGATCTGGATGCGGTGCTCGGTGATGCATCGCGCGCAGGAGCGACGATCATCGTCGCCTCGCACGACACCGATCGTGTCGCCAAGTTCGCGCATTCGACGATCACGCTCGTGACAGGACGGACGGTCGGCTCGTGAAGCGAGTGAACGTTCTCGGCATCGCGCGGATGATCGCGCGTAAGGACCTCAAGGTGGAGTGGCGCGGTCGTGTGCTCGTCAATCAGGTGTTGCCTTTTGCAGCGCTCGTCATGGTCATGTTCGCATTCGCACTCGATGGCGACGATCTCCTGCAGCGTGCGGCAAGTGGGCTCGCGTGGATGGCGACCGTGTTGTCGATGTTCGTCGTGATCTCGAGATCATTCCTCGTCGACACCGAGGACGGTGCGCTTGATGCGATGAGAACGGCCGGTCTCGACATGCGCGGCGTGTATGTCGGCAAGAGCATGGCGCTGTTCCTGCAGCTGCTCGTCCTCAACGTGGTGTTGATCGCGCTGTCGTTGTTGCTGTATCACGTCTCGCTCACGTTCGAATCTGCAGTCCTGCTCGTGGCGATCGTCGTGTGCGCGACCGCGGGTCTGGCATTCGTCGGCGTGCTCTACGGGGGCCTTGCCGCGCTGTCGAAGGGGCGCGAGACGCTGCTCCCGCTGCTTGTCTTGCCCGTCGTGGCACCGGTCGTGATCGGGGCGGCACGGGCCACCGAGTCGGCTTACGGAACCGCCGGAGCCCGTGTGGGCGAGGGTTGGCCGTGGGTTGGGCTGTTGTTCGTGTTTGCCGTGGCGTTTGCCATAGCGGGTCTGTTGTCCTTTCCGTCCCTGATTGAGGAATGATTGAGCGCCATGTCTTTTTCCCCCGTGACGCAGGCATCCAAGGGTGTTGGTACGCCCACGACCCGACTGATTGGGCTGATCGCGATCGCCTCACTCGCGTGGGTGCTCTTCGGTGGTCTCGTTGCCACGCCACCCGAAGTGACGCAAGGTGAATCGGTGCGCATCATGTACGTGCACGTGCCATCTGCGTGGGTGGCATATCTCGCCTTCATCACGACCGCAGTCGCGTCCGCGTCGTATCTCCTTTCGCGTCGCCGTTCGCTCGGATTTGATCGCGTGGCCGGCGCCTCTGCCGAGGTCGGGGTCGTGTTCATGGGCATCACGCTCGTGAGCGGAAGCCTGTGGGGCCGACTTACGTGGGGCACGTTCTGGCAATGGGACCCACGACTCACGACCACGTCGTTTCTCTTCGTCACGTATCTCGGTTATCTCGCGGTGCGGGGTCTCGGCGGCACGCATCACCAGCGCGCCAAGCGCAGTGCGATCCTTGCGCTGCTCGCCGTGCTCGAGATTCCGCTCGTGCACTTCAGCGTCGTGTTGTGGCGATCGTTGCACCAGCGTGCAAGCGTGCTCAGCACCGATGGCGACGTGAAGATGGATGGACTCATGCTGTTCACGCTGCTCGTCGGTGTGGTCGCGTTCACCGCAACATTCGCGTGGCTCGTCATGCACCGCCAGCGCGTCCTTGCGATGCGTGACATCGTCGAGTCGCGCAAACTCGACGTGGCGATCGCCCAGCGAACCGGAGAAGGAAACTGATCGTGGAAGACATCGGTTTCATCTCCGCGTCGTATGCGATCACGTTCGCCGCGTTGATCCTGCTCGCCGTGAGGACGTGGAGGGCGGGCAAAGAGCTCGCGCGAGAGGTGAGCGACGAGGACAAGCCGTGGACCTGACCCCGCGCACGTCTGCGGACAACGCACCGCTCGCACCACGCAAGCGCAAGACGACGTGGACCACAATTGTGGTGCTTGTCGCCATCGTCGTCGCCGGTGGCGTGATCGTCTCGCAGTTCCTCACGAGTGCCATCGACTACTACTGCAATGCCGACGAAGTGGGGGTGCGCGAGGGTTGCGAAGCCGATCGTCGCATCCGTATCCAAGGCACCGTGGATGAAGGTTCGCTTGAGTCGGCTGCTGGCTCGACGTCGTTCAGCCTGAGTTTCAACGACGTCACGATCAATGTCGTCTACGAAGGCGACCCGGGCGGGATCTTCCAGGAGTGCATCCCCGTCGTCGCGCACGGTCGTCTGGTCGGGGACACCTTCGAGGCGAATCGCATCGAAGTGCGCCATTCGAATGAATACATGGCTGAGAACGGTGACCGAGTGACCGATGCGGAGGCCAAGGCGTGTTCGCAGCAGACGGGCTGAGCGGCCCAATCGGGCGCGGATTTCTCCTCGTCGGAGTAGTGGCTGCGCTCTTCGGCGCACTCGCCTCGATCACCGCTGCGCGCACTGGTGACAAGAACGTCTCCAAGCTGATTCCGCGTTTCGCGATCCTGCTCGTGGTTGCGGCAGCAGGTGCATTCGCCGCGATGGAGTGGGCGATGATCACACGCGACTTCTCGCTCGCCTATGTGCAGAAGGTGGGGAGCTGGTCGACGCCAGCGCTCTACAACTTCGCCGCGGTGTGGAGTGCGCTCGAGGGATCGATCCTGATGTGGGTCGTGATCCTCGCTGGCTACACGGGAACTGTCGCGTTTTGGGTGCGCAAGCACCGCGAGGATGCGCTGTCACAGGTCGCACTCGCGGTGATGTTCATCGTCTCGCTTTTTTTCTTCGTGTTGTCCTTCGGACCGGCGAATCCGTTCGTCGAGGGACCACCCGGCGTGCTCGATGGTCCTGGGCCGAACCCGCTTTTGCAGAACCACATCCTCGTGATGTTCCACCCACCACTTCTGTATCTCGGATACGTCGGCATGACGGTGCCGTTTGCATTCGCCATCGCCGCGCTCGTCACGGGTCGACTCGGGGAGGGTTGGCTGCTCGCCACCCGTCGCTGGACGTTGTTCGCATTCGGGTTCCTCACCTTCGGCATCATCCTCGGCAGCTGGTGGAGTTACGAGGTGCTCGGCTGGAGCGGCGTGTGGGCGTGGGACCCGGTGGAGAACGCCTCGCTCATGCCGTGGATCACCGCGACTGCCTACATCCACTCGGTACTCGTGCAGGAGCGCAGGGGAATGCTGCGCGTATGGAACCTGTCGCTTCTCGTCGCCACGTTCAGCCTGACCATCCTCGGCACGTTCCTCACTCGCTCGGGCGTGTTGAACAGCGTGCATGCGTTTTCCGAAAGCTCGATCGGTCCCTGGCTGCTCACGTTCTTCGCAGTGATCGTCATCGTGTCGATCGCACTCATTGGCTGGCGCGGCGACATGTTGCATGCACCAGGAGCAATCGAGACTCCGATCTCGCGCGAGGGTGCGTTCCTCGCAAACAACTTGATCTTCAGCCTGTTCGCCTTCGTCGTGCTGCTCGGCACGGTGTTCCCACTCGTCGTTGAAGCGTTGCAGGATCGCACGCTCGTCGTCGGCGAACCGTTCTTCGATCGCCTGACCATCCCAATCGGACTTGCGATGCTCACGATCATGGCGATTGCGCCCGTGTTGCCGTGGCGGCGTACGTCGGCAGAGACGCTCTCCAAGCGACTGTTGTGGCCCGCGTGGGTCGGCGTCGGGTCGCTCGTTCTTGCGGTGTTCCTCGGCGCGACGGGAATCTGGCCACTGTTGACGTTCACCCTCGGTGGATTCGCGGCGGGCTCCGCACTCCGTCATCTCGCGTTGTCCGTGCGACGACACAAGTTGCTCGGTCTCGTCGGACGTTCGAACGGCGGCATGATCGTGCACCTCGGGGTGATCCTGATCGCCGTCGCACTTGCCGCGTCGAACAGTTACACCCACAGCCAGGAGCTTTCGCTCGAGGTCGGCAAGACCGCAACCTTCTCGGGTTACACCTTCGAGTTGGTGGACATCGTCGAGGTGCAGACCGATCGCGCAACGAGTGTGAAGGCCCTCGTCTCGGTCGATGGCGGCAAGCCGTATGCACCGGCGATCACCAAGTTCACCAAGATCGGCATGAATGTCGGCACCCCGAGCGTGCGCACGGGATTCGCCCGCGACGTCTATCTCACCCTCGAGCCTCCCGTGCGTCAGGACTCCGGCAAGGCGACGATCAAGGTGTTCGTGAAGCCGATGATCCTGTGGTTGTGGATCGCCGGTGGCGTGATGGCTCTCGGCACGCTGCTCGCGCTCATTCCGTCTCGCCGACGCAGTGAGGACGACGAATCGTGAGCGAGTCGCGCAAGGTCGCCCCGAAGGTCGCACTCGTTGCGACGATCCTTGCAGTTGCGTTCATCGTCGTGCTCGTGATTGCGAGTCCCGAGTCGCAGACCGATGCAGATTCGCCATTGCTTGGTAATCCCGCACCCGCAGTCGTGACGACGACGATCGAAGACGAGACCTTCGACCTTGCGCGGCGAAAGGGGAGTTGGGTCGTGTTGAACTTCTTCAACTCCACGTGTGTGCCGTGTCGTGCCGAGCATCCAGAGTTGCTCGCCTTTGCTGACGCTCAGGCGAAGAGTGCCCAGCCGGCCGAGTTGTACACGGTGATTAACGATGACTCCGATGGCGCGGTGAAGGCCTACTTCGATGAGCACGGAGGATCGTGGCCGAAGCTGCGCGACGACAACGGCACGATCGCGGTTGCCTTCGGTGTGGCGCGAGTGCCTGAGACGTGGATCGTCGACCCGAACGGGTTCGTGCGCCTCCGCATCGCCGGCAAGTTGACCGAAGGTCTCCTCGATGAACAACTCGCCATGCTGCAGGGCCAATCGTGACGAAGTCCGCACGCCGAATCCTGTGGGTCGTCGCTGCAGTCGTAGCGGTCGTGTTCCTTGTCGTCGGCTCGACGCGCACGTCAGGTCCGCGCACGCAGCAGGACCGCATCGATGCGATCTCCAAGCGCCTCGCTTGCCCGACGTGCCAGGGGGAGAGCATCTACGTCTCGCGGGCGCCTGCGGCGGAGTCGGTGCGCGCAGAGATCGCTCGCCAAGTTTCGAGCGCACAGCGCACCGATGACGAGATCATTGCCTACATCGAGGACCGCTTCGGCAGCTCCGTCTTGCTTGTTCCGCGCTCGGACGGTCTCGATGCCGTGATCTGGATCCTTCCCGTCACGCTCGGCATCCTCGGCGTCGCGGGGCTGGGTTTCCTCTTCGTGCGCTGGCGTCGCGAACAAGTAAGCACCGACACCTCATCACCATCGCGTCGACGTGTGGTTGTCGTTGCTGGTCTCGTCATCGTGGCAGTCGGTGTCGGCTGGTTCGTCGCCAACTCCGCGGGTCAGCGACTCCCCGGCCAGAGCTCGTCGGGTGGCATCGAAGACTCGACTGCATCGTTGTTGTCGCAGGCGCGTCAACTGAACTTCTCCGATCCGCAGCAGTCGATCGAGTTGTATTCGCAGGTGTTGGAGCTGAACCCCGACAATGTCGAGGCGCTCACCTATCGCTCGTGGCTCGTCGCGCTCGTCGCACGCGAGGCTGCTGACGACGTGAAGTTGCTCGCTGTCGCCACATCGCTCGAGGGACTGCAGCGTGCGATTGAGATCGATCCCAGATACGCCGATGCACATTGCTTCATGGGCATCGTCAAGTTCCGTTTTGCTGGCGACGCCCAAGGCGCGCGGGACGCACTCGACGTGTGCGAGGCGAACGATCCTCCGGCCGAAGTAGCCGGCTTCGTCGACTCAATCAGGGCTGAGGTCGACGCCGCGTTAGGCGAGTGACGGAGGCGCCCACACCTCGGCGCTCGTGAAGTCGTTGCCGTCCTTGTGTAGCACCCACACCGAGGCCTTGCGCGTGTCGCGCATTCCCTCGATCGTCATTCCACGGCGCACGAGCGCATCGAGGAGGGCGGGGATGACGTCGCCGTGGCTGCACAGAACCGTGCGATCGGCGACGCCGAGCACGTAGTCGAGGGCAATTTCGTAGGGGAGCTCTTCGTACAACTTGGGCTCACTTGCGACGACGAGACCACAGCGTTCGGCGAGCGGTTCGAGGGTCTCGCGACAACGCACCGCGGGTGACGACACGAGCGCCACCGGGTTGTATTCGCTCAGTCGATCTGCGAGTGCGAGAGCCTGGCGACGGCCGACCTCATCGAGTGGCCGCAACGAATCGTCGTTGTCCCATTGGCTGCGCTTGCCGGCCTTTGCGTGGCGCACGAGAAAGATCGACATCGGTCATGAATCTAACGGTGTCGTTTGACAAACTGGTGAGCGATGGGCTTCTTTGATCGCAATCGCGAAAATGTCACCAAGATGGGGTACGACGATTCGCGTCTGCCACCGGGTCAATACCTCACGGAACGCTTTCCCGTGTTGCACGTCGGTGACGTTCCGACGTATGCGCCGGGCGAGTGGGACATGAAGATTTTCGGTGAGGTTCACTCACCGTTCACTTTGAGCTTCGAGGAACTCACCGCGTTGCCTTCGGTGACGCTCACGACCGACATCCACTGTGTGACCAAGTGGTCGAAGTTCGACACTGTGTGGAAGGGAGTGCGCGTTCGTGATCTGCTCGAACGTGCTGGTGTCAAAGATGGCGCTGGCTTCGTGATGGGACACGCGGAGTACGGGTATACGGCGAACCTGCCGCTCGCTGATGCGATGCGTGATGAGTCGCTCGTCGTGTACGAATACGACTCCCAACCAATCGAGCCAATCCACGGTGGTCCGGTGCGGTTGCTCGTTCCGAACTTGTATTTCTGGAAGTCACCGAAGTGGTTGCGCGGGATCGAGGTGCGCCAGACGGATGCTCCGGGGTTCTGGGAACAGAACGGTTACCACATGTATGGCGACCCGTTCCTCGAACAGCGGTTCTGGGGAGACTGAGCGACTCAGACTTCGGTCGCGCAGAAGGTGTCACCCTTCGGCAATGACGCTGACAGCGACGGACTTGTGTCGCCGTAGATTGCACTCAACATTCCCTTGACCATGCCACGGTCGACCGCGCAGATCACGGGATGCTCGATCGCCACTTCGCCGAAGGGGCAGTGGTTGTTGACGATGCGCAGTTGATTGCTGCGCTGATCGGTGTGTGCGGCAAATCCGTGTGCGGTGAGCGCATCGGCAACGGCCTGCAATGCAGAGCGCAACGAACGATGACCTGCGGTCAGATCGTCGCCCTGAAGACCGGCCGCCATCGCCTTGCCGTACTGCTGACCGACCTCTTCGGCCATCTGTGCGGCCTTGTCCGGGGGAAGCGCGGCGAGCGTCTTGCCGAGCAACGTGAGTACGAGATCGTCACTGCGCACAGGGAACTCAAGCTGGGCATCCGCGACGGCCTTGTAGTGCTTGGAGGGTCGACCAGCGCCCTGGCCACCGACTTTTTCCACGCTGATCTCGAGATAGCCACCGGCGGCGAGCTTGTCGAGGTGATGGCGCGCGACATTGGGATGCACGTCGAACTTCTCAGCGACCTGGGCTGCGGTGACACCAGTCTCACGCTCACGGGCGAAGAGGTAGACCGCGCGCCGTGTGGGATCGCCGAAGGCGGACGTGATGGCAGAGACCGTGGCGGTGAAAGAACCCGAGGTGAGGTTGGCGGTCTTGCTCGGCACATCGGTATTCTACCTATGGCCATAGTGGAAATTATTGGAGCCCTCAATGTCTACCCCCACCACCGACAACATCATTGACGCACTGCGTCCCGTCGAGGACCCCGAGCTCCATCGCTCGATCGTGGACCTCGGAATGGTGCGCGACGTCGTCGTCGCACCATCGGGCGTCGTTGGCCTCACCGTCGTGCTCACCGTGGCTGGTTGCCCGTTGCGCAACGAGATCACGAACCGCGTGAATGGCGCGCTACGTGCGCTGCCGGGAGTGTCGGACGTGAACCTGAACTTCGGCGTGATGAACGATGCCGAGCGCGCCAAGGTGCGCGAGATGTTGCACGGCAACCCGGCCGCGACCGCGGGCTCGGGACAAGCACACGGTCACGCGGAGGGCCGCGAGATTCCCTTCGCCAAGCCGGGCTCGAAGACCCGTGCGATTCTCGTGTCGTCGGGTAAGGGCGGCGTCGGCAAGAGCAGCGTGACGACCAATCTCGCGGTCGCACTCGCCAACGCTGGTTACAAGGTCGGCATCGTGGACGCCGACATCTACGGCTATTCGATCCCGCGCATGCTCGGCACCGATCGTGATCCCGTCGTGATCGACAACATGTTGTTGCCACCAGAGGCGTGGGGCGTGCGCTGCATCTCGATCGGTTACTTCGTGCCCGAGGGCCAGGCCGTCGTGTGGCGTGGGCCGATGTTGCACAAGGCGCTCGAGCAGTTCCTCACCGACGTGTACTGGGACGAGCCCGACTTCTTGCTCGTCGACATGCCGCCGGGAACCGGTGACATCGCACTCAGCTTGAGTCAGTACCTCCCGCGTGCAGAAGTGCTCGTCGTGACGACGCCGCAAGAGGCAGCCCAGAAGGTGGCGCGACTCTCCGCTGCGATGGCGGCCAAGGTCAACCTGCCCGTGCGCGGAATCATCGAGAACATGTCGTGGTTCACCGGCGATGACGGCAAGAAGTACGAACTGTTCGGCTCGGGTGGCGGCCAGTTGCTCGCCGATGAATTGAACGTGCCGTTGCTCGCCCAGATTCCACTGATGACCGCGCTGCGCGAAGGTGGCGACGACGGTAAGCCGATCGCAGCTGTTGCACCAGACAGCGAAGTCGGCAAGGCCTTCGCCAACCTGGCACACAAGATCGCCGTCGAGATGAAGCCGAAGAAGGTATTCAGCGCGGCACTCAAGGTCAATTAGCCTCACGGTCACCTACGCAAAGGACGTCGCCATGGAAATCCGCATCGGAA
>JALRJT010000130.1 GCA_023254985.1 Ilumatobacteraceae bacterium
CTCTTCGGCGGTGCCGGCGGAGAGGCCCAGTGTCCCGAGTCCAGCTCCATCTGGAGTGGAGAGTGCGGAGGACATACACGACAACACGCTGACGCCATACATGAGCGACGCCATTGGGTTCTTCGTCGCGTTCATGGCGAACGTGTCGTGAGCCTTGATGTCGACGAGGAGCCACGTTCCGTCGTTGGTCAAAGCCTGACGAATCGACTGCATCATCTGTGCCGGATGGGTCATGTCGTGGATGCAGTCGAACGTGGTGATGAAGTCAACTGAGTGGTCGTCGGGGAGTGGTGCCTGTCGTGGATCGCTGAAACAGGCATTGCGCAGCCCTGAGTCCTTGAGTCGTTCGTCTGCTCGTGCGAGGGCATACGCGCTGATGTCGTATCCAACGAAAGAACTGTGCGGGAAGGCCCGTGCCATGAGGAGGACTGCACCTCCAGCTCCGCAACCGATGTCGGCGACGCGACATCCTGACTGCAGGGCATCGACGACACCATTGAGGTGTGGCAACACGTTGTGGACGAGGTTCGCGTTCGTCCATGGCTCGAAGCTCCGCTCGATGCCGACTGCGCCTTCTGGGCCGTGGCTGTCGTAATCGTGGCCAATGCCCGTTCGGAAGCTTTCTGGCATGCGAGTGACTGCGCTCATGGTTTGCGGCAGTCTGTGGAACATTCCCATCCCAAATGCGGGATGATGCTCGTCTGCGAGAACCGCTGTCTGTTCGGGACTCAGAAAGAACGTGTCGTCGGCGATCGACGACGGGTTGCTTGGGGTTGTTTGGAAGCTGATCAATTTGGCGGCTGCCTGGTTGTAGCACCACTCACGTACCCAGCGCTCGTGGAGACCGGTCGAGTGAGCAAGTTGTGTGGTGGTGATCGGGGAGTTTGCGTGAGCGAGTGCCTTGTAGAGGCCGAGGTGATCACCGAGATGGACCATTGCCGAGGTGACGGCACCCTCGAGTTTGGAAAAGAGTAAGAAGGAGAACATCTTCAGCGCGTCTGGATTGATGTTGTCCATGTGTTTTGTCTCCCTGCGACAAACCTACCCAACGGGGTGACAGCCCTCATGCGGTCATCTCGGGCAGACTTGGAAGATGATCATGCGCATGAAGTTTCCTCTCGTCCTGCTTTTCGCTGGAGCCGTGTCGCTTGCGGGCTGCAGCATCGGTGGCGGGGACACCTACACCGGGGTGCCGGTCGGAACGGACGGCGTGACGGTGCAGGGCACCGGAAGTGTGAAGGTCGTGCCCGACGGAGTCGCGTTCAGTTTCTCGGTGACGATCGTTGCCGAATCCACACAGTCGGCCGTTGCCTCCGTGGCGACCGCGGCGGACGAGGCGCGCTCGGCACTCTTGGACGCAGGCGTCGACGAAAAGGACATCGCGACGCAATCGGCGAGTGTGTATCCCGAGTACACGTATTCAGGTGACGGAACTCAGACGCTGAAGGGCTATCGCGCGACGCAAAACTTTGCGGTCACGTTGCGAGACACCGACCGTGCCGGGGAGAAAGTTGATGCGGTGGTGGAGGCTGCGGGGGATGCAGTCCAGATCAACTCAGTGACTCCGGTCCTCATCGACACCACGGATGCAACCAACGATGCTCGCGAGAAGGCGATCGACAACGCGAAAGACAAGGCTGAGGACTACGCAGACCTGCTCGATGTCGATCTCGGAGATGTGCTGGTCGTGACCGAAGTGTCTGCTCCATCTGGTGTGACGCCGATCCTTGCTCGCGACAGCGGAATGGTCGAGGGTGGTGCAAAGACCCAGATCGACTTGGGTGTGCAGGAAGTGAGTGTGA
>JALRJT010000171.1 GCA_023254985.1 Ilumatobacteraceae bacterium
GAGAACGACGGTGCGCCGATCGGCATCACCATGAACTCCGGCAAGTCGACGTTGTTGTCGGCGTGCGCGCCACCGTTGACGACGTTCATCATCGGTACCGGCAATACGCGCGCATCGTCTCCGCCGAGATGTGCGTAGAGCGGCACTTGGGCGTGTACCGCGGAGGCGTGCGCCGTTGCGAGGCTGACCGCAAGGAGTGCGTTTGCACCGAGCCGGGACTTGTTCGGTGTGCCATCGAGCGCGCACAGCCGGTCGTCGAGTGCGGCCTGATCACCTGCGTCGACTCCGTTGAGTGCCGTGGCGATTTCGCCGTTCACGTTGGCAACGGCATTCGCCACACCCTTGCCGCCGTAACGCGAACCGCCATCGCGCAGTTCGCGCGCTTCGTGTTCGCCGGTGGATGCACCGGAGGGGACGATTGCTCTGCCGCGTGCGCCACCATCGAGCATGACCTCGGCTTCGACGGTCGGGTTTCCTCGGGAGTCGAGGACTTCGCGGGCGACGAGACGAGTGATGCGTGGCATGGCTACAGACTATTGACCCTTGGCGAGATCCCAGAGTTGATCGAGCGTCTCGAGCGATGCACTCTGCATGTCGATCGAACGCTGCGCGGCGAGTTGCTCGACGAGTTCGAAGCGCGCGCGGAACTTGTTGCTCGCCGCTCGCAGCGCACCCTCTGCATCGATGCTCAGGTGGCGGGACAGATTGACGACGCTGAACAACAGGTCGCCGAGTTCGAGTGACACCGTCTCCGGGTCTGCGCCGGCATTAACTGCCTCGCGAAGTTCGCGCGACTCCTCGACGATCTTGTCGTAGGCGCCACCTGCATCCGGCCAATCGAAGCCCACTCCGGCGGCCCGCTTCTGCAACTTCGTCGCATAGGAAAGCGCAGGTGCCGCCTTTGCAACGCCCGTGAAGATCCCCTCGTCCTTCTTCGTGCCGTCCAGTCGTTCCTGCTGTTTGACACCATCCCAGGTCGTCACGACATCGTCGGCCGTCTGTGCGGTGGCGTCCCCGAACACGTGTGGGTGACGTCGCACGAGTTTGTCGTGGAGGGTGCGCGCAACATCAGCCATAGTGAAGCGACCTTGCTGCTCGGCAATCGTGGCGTGGAACTCGACTTGATAGAGCAGATCACCGAGTTCCTCGATCAACGCCTCATCGGTCGATGGGTCATCGTCGGACAGATTCTCGAGTGCATCGATTGCCTCGTACGTCTCCTCGAGGAGGTGCTTGATCAAGCTCGAGTGCGTCTGTTCGCGGTCCCACGGGCACTGCTCGCGCAGGGTGCGGGCGAGTTGGTGCAGCTTGACCATTTCTCCCGCGATCGGACTGCCGAGGGTGGGGATGTAGAGAGAGGTGAGGTGGTCGGCTTCGATCGTGCGGTCCATCTCCGACCACGTCGTGTGGATCACGCGCTCGTCGGAGAGTCCGAGGTGGTGCAAGATGACGACGGGTTCGTCGCCAGAAGCATCATCGTGTGCCAACTTGATGTCAGAGAGGACCCAGCCCGCATGCGTTTGCGTGACGAGCAACGGGCCACGTTCATTTGCGGCCTGCTGGGCGAAGCGATGTCCGTCGATCACACGCACGCCCTCATTCACCGGATCTATGCCGAGCGCGTTCCAGGCGAGGTCGAGGAAACTCATCGAGGCAACGACGACGACCTCCACACGTGGATCGGCGCGCAACAGCGCAACGCTCGACTCAAGGATCAGTGGCGAGCCGGGAACCGCATACAGCACCTCGCCATGAGCGGTGGCCGCTTCGACGAGGCGTTCCACGATTGCCCGATACACATCGTCGAAGGTCGGCAATGCTTCGTAGAGATCATCGAAGGTCGTGCACTCACCAAGGAGCGACACCGATTCATGACGCATCGTGCGGACGTATCGGTGATGTGACCCGGCAATTGCGTCCAGCGTGGCTTGCGTGACGTGTGAAGAAGGGCCGGGGCCGAGGCCGACGACGGTGACGCGCGGCGTGGTCACGGGATCAGTTGGCGACGAATGTTCCGGTCGCAGGGTTGTATCGGCCGTACTTGGAGCCGACCTTCACGTCTGCGGTTGCCATGAAGCCGCTGATCAGGAACTCACCCGGATTCGTCTTCATCAACGTGGTTGCCGACAGTTTCACGTCGTCGAAGGGTCGCACGTAGATGACGTGGTATCCGAAGCTCGACTTGACCGGTCCCGTCGGCACTCCCGCCTTCGCGGTGAGCGCACCAGCGACGAAGTCCTTGTCGAACTGCGTCTGGTAGTCGGCGAGTGGAATGCAGTCACCGTCTTCGCTCCCGAGGACGCCGCCACTTTCGTCGGCACCTGGTTCGATGCTGTACTTGCCGGCAACGTCTGCGAACTTCGCTCCCGCATTCACTTCATCGAGAGCCTTGCGCGCGGTGGATTCTTCCTCGACGACGAGGTGGGCGACGCACATCATGCCGAGCGACGCGGGCGACAACTCGTACATCGCCTGCAGATCCTTCTCGCTCGGTGCGCTGAGGCGAGCAAGCGCGAGGTCGCCTGCGTTCAGCGAAATGATCAGGTCCTGCAGGTCTTCGCCGAGATTGGAGAACGCCGGGTCTTGGGACACCTGGGTACGCACCTTGGTGCGGTCGGCCTCGGTGACTTCTTCGCCGTAGTTCGCGAGCAATTCTTTCGTCGCCTCACCGCGGTAGAGCGCGTTCAACACCGACCGACTGGCATCGGGGGCAACCTGGCCGTATTCGATCGTGATTTGACCTGCATCGCCGAGCTGGGTGAGGATCGTGGCGAGGAAGTCTGCGGAGACCGACTGTGAACCGACGCGCAGGGCGTCAGTCGAAGCGACACCGCCGCAGCCGGCGAGACCGAACGTCCCGAGAGCAAGGAGGGACACGAGGATTCGGCGGGGGGAGTTCGAGATCATTGCGACAAGCCTAGTTGTCGAGGTCGACCATGGACTCGAGGAAGGAGAGCAGCGCACTCACCGCATCACCCGTGCGGGGCATCGTGATCGTGATGGTGTGTAACTTCTCATTCCACTCAGCACGCGAGTCGATTCGATTGAGACGCATGACACCACTGGCAGGCAATGACACAGGGCTCATCCGCGCGCGACCATTCTCTACGACGACCTCGCGCAGACCGACTCGTCTGCACTCCGCGCGCAGGCGACCGACGCGCAGCAATGCTTCGGCGGGCGCTGGGAGTTTGCCGTAACGGTCGAGCCATTCGCGCTCGATGTCATCCACGTCGGCATGTGACGTGACGCCGGCGAGTCGTCGGTACGCATCCAGGCGCGACTCCTCGCGCGGAACGTAGTCGGTCGGGAGGAACGCATCGCTCGGCACGTCGAGTTTGAGCTCCGGAATCACCGGTGGCACTTCCTCGCCCTTCATTTCCGCCACGGCCTCGGTCACGAGTTGGCAGTAGAGGTCGTAGCCGACCGCGGCGATGTGTCCGCTTTGCGCCTCTCCGAGCAGGTTGCCCGCGCCACGAATCTCGAGGTCGCGCATCGCGATCTTGAACCCGCTACCGAGATCGGTTGCCTCACCGATCGTCTTCAGGCGTTCGTACGCTTCCTGTGACAGCGACTTGTCACGAGGGTGGAAGAGATACGCATACGCGCGCGAACCACTGCGGCCGACGCGACCACGAATCTGATGCAACTGGCCGAGACCGAGGAGGTCGGCGCGCTCGACGACGAGGGTGTTCACCGTCGGCATGTCGATGCCGCTCTCGATGATCGTGGTGCACACGAGGACGTCGAAGTTGCCCTCCCAGAAATCGATCACGGTCTGTTCTAGTCGACCCTCATCCATTTGGCCGTGGGCGATCGCGATGCGGGCCTCAGGCACGAGTTCGCGCAGGCGTTGAGCGCGGTCGTCAATCGACTGCACCCGGTTGTGCACCCAGAACACCTGGCCGTCGCGCAAGAGTTCACGACGGATCGCCTCGACGGCGACCCGGTCATCCTGTTCGCCGACGTAGGTGAGGATCGGTTGACGATCCGCCGGTGGTGTCTGCAGGAGCGAAAGGTCGCGGATGCCAACAAGGCTCATTTCGAGCGTGCGTGGAATAGGTGTCGCGCTCAGTGTGAGCACGTCCACGTTCGTCTTCAGCTTCTTCATCGCTTCCTTGTGTTGGACGCCGAAGCGCTGTTCTTCGTCGACGACGAGAAGACCGAGATCCTTGAAGGCGACTTTTTCCTGCAGCAGGCGATGCGTGCCGATGACGCAGTCGATCTCTCCAGTTGCGAGACCGGCGACGACCTTCTTGGCCTGCGCTGGGGTGAGGAATCGCGACAACACCTCGACGCGAATCGGATAACCGCGGAAGCGCTCGGCGAAGGTGTTGCCGTGTTGGGCGGCGAGCAACGTGGTGGGGACGAGGACGGCGACTTGCTTGCCGTCTTGGATGCACTTGAAGGCGGCGCGCACGGCAACTTCGGTCTTGCCGAATCCGACATCGCCACACACCAAGCGGTCCATCGGCACCGTGCGCTCCATGTCGGCCTTCACGAGTTCGATCGCCGTGCGCTGGTCGGGTGTCTCGACGAATGGGAATGCGGCCTCCATCTCGTCTTGCCACGGCGTGTCGGGGGCGAACGCATGGCCCGGCGCATTCACACGCTTTTGATACAGCACGACGAGTTCTTGGGCGATCTCGCGCACCGCCGAACGCACGCGCTGCTTGGCGCGAGCGAAGTCGCTTCCGCCGAGGCGATGCAGCGTGGGCGTCTCGCCACCGATGTACTGGCGTACCGCATCGATGTGGTCGGTGGGCACGTACAACTTGTCGCCGTCCTTGTACGACAACAACAGGTAGTCACGCTCAGAACCACCGATGGCACGCGTGACCATTCCCTCGTACTTGCCGACGCCGTGGATGTGGTGCACGACGAAATCGCCGGGCTTCAAGTCTTGGAACACTGACGACGTGTCGCGGCGTGGTGTGCGCGCAACGCGGTGGGTGCGGCGGCGACCGGTGAGGTCTGACTCGCTGATGACCGCGACACGCGCGCCGGGAAGCGAGCAGCCCGCGTGCAGCGCCGCCTCGACGACGAAGACATCCGGCTTGGTCATGTCGGCATTCGGCACTCGTGCAAGATCGACGACGGCGACGCCGTTTTCGTTGAACACCTCGACGAACCGTCTGGCGGAACCTGCGCTCTCTGCGCACAGTGCAACCGTCCAGCCGTCGCCCACGAGTCCGCGCACTCGCGCTGCGGTCGCTTCGGCATCGGCTGTTGCGGGACCCCAACCATTGGCCGCGATGATTGGCGCGCTCGGCGCCTCCGCGGGCAACACGAGCGAGACCGTGCGCGACGACGACGTCGAGTTGAGCAGTCGGTCCGTCTCAACGTGTAGGCGAGGGAATTCGCGATCTGCGTCTCGCGCCCAGGTCGAGGCGAGTGCGCGTGCGAGGTCGGCTTCCTCGGCGAGTAGATCGACGGCACGCGTCTGCATGCGGCGCGGTTCGACGAGTACGAGTCGGGTGTCGGTGCCGAGCACGTCGGTGAGGAGTTCGTCTCGTTCGACGAGCCAGGGGAGCCAGCTCTCCATGCCCTCGAACTGCTGACCCTCGGCGAGGCGATCCCACTGCTCGATTCCCCACGGATCGCTTTCGATAAGGGCGCGAGCCCGGTCGCGCACGTCGGGCGTCAGTTCGACTTCGCGCGCCGGGAAGATCACCACTTCGTCGAGGTCATCCGCACTGCGTTGATCGTTCACGTTGAACGTGGTCAGACGATCGACTTCATCACCCCACAGATCGATGCGAATCGGTGCATCAGTCGTCGAGGGAAATACGTCGATGATTGAACCGCGCTGTGCGCATTCGCCGCGATGCTCGACGAGATCTTCACGGCGATAGCCATCGGCGATGAGCCGTTCCATCAAGTGGTCGGCGTTCACATCGGTGCCGCGACGCACGATGATCGGCTCGCGGGTGGTCGCACCTGGTGCGAGCTTCTGCAGCAACGCGCGCACCGATCCAACGACGATGCGCGGCTGGTCACTCGTGCGAAGTCTCCACAGCACCTCGAGTCGGCGTCCCATCGATTCGACGCTCGGACTCACGCGTTCGAAGGGGAGCGTCTCCCACGCGGGGAAGAGGAGTGCATTCGCCGCCCCGACGTACTGGACGAGATCGTCGTGAATCATCTGAGCTGCAGTGCCGGTCGGTGTGGCCACGACGAGCGTGGAATTCGACCAGCGCTCAGCCAGTCCTGCGATTACGAGTGGTCTGGCAATCTCCGAGCAGGCGAGCGTCGCATCGATCGTGGAGGTCGCATCGAGTGCGGCGTCACGGGACGCAAGGAGGGCGAGGTCGCGCAGCTTCATGGAAGTGTCCGGCTAACGCGAATTGAAGCGCTGCATGGCCGCCTCGACACCATCGGTGACGATCACCTCCGTCGCATCCGCGGCGATTGCCACGGCGACGTCGAAGGCGGCGCGGTCCTTGGAGGTGAACTTGGCGAGCACGTGGTCGGCGCCCTGTTCCTTGGAAGGGGGCTTGCCGATTCCGATGCGCACCCGCAGGAAGTCCTGGGACTTCAGATGCTCGTTGATCGAACGCAGTCCGTTGTGTCCGGCGAGACCGCCACCGGCCTTCACGCGCACGACGCCCGGATCGAGATCGAGCTCATCGTGTACGACGACGATCTGCTCGGCTCGTTCGATGCCGAATCGGCGAGCGAGTGGTCCGACGGCGCGGCCCGACTCATTCATATATGTGGTGGGCTTAACGAGGAGCAGATGCAATCCGTCGCGGTGCACTTCGGCGATCGTTGCGCTTTCGCGACACGACTTGAGCGTGACGCCGTGGCGGCGGGCGAGTTCGTCGATGACGTCGAAGCCGACGTTGTGGCGGGTCGAGTCGTAGGTGCGTCCGGGGTTGCCGACGCCGACGATGAGCGCGTTGAACGGAGTTCCTCGCCGCTTCAGTCGCGCATCGCGACCGAACAGCGCCATGAGGATTACGACGCGGCGGGCTTGTTGTCGCCAGCTGCAGGCGCTGCACCATCGGCTGGCGCTGCACCTTCTGGCGTTGCTTCACCCGCGGCGGCCGCTGCCGGCTGCTCAGCCTCGGCACGCGACATGAGCACGGTGACGACGACGAGGTCTTCGTTTGCCACGGCGGTGACACCCTTCGGCAGGGTGATGTCGCCAAGGCGAATGATGTCGTTGACGGTCATCTCGGAGATGTCGATCAAGATCTCGTTTGGAATGTTGTTCGCGGTTGCGCGCACTTCGATGCGGTCGACAGCGGTGTCCACGAGGCCGCCTTCCTGCATGACAGCCTTGGCGGTGCCGGTGAGGTGTACGGGGACTGCCATCGTGATTTCTTCGGTGAGGTCGATCTGGAGGAAGTCGATGTGGCTGACGGTGCGCTTGACCGGATCGCGCTGAAGGTCCTTGACGACCGCTGGGTACTTCTTGTCATCGACGTGCAACTCCAGGATGGTGTTGACACCGGCTGGGCCCGACAATGCGGCGCGCAATTCACGACGCTCGACGGTGATCGACACTGGGGTCATGCCGTGGCCGTAGATGACGGCGGGGATGTGGTCTTCAGAGCGGAGACGGCGCGACTCAGCGCTGCCCGTGGTGCGACCGACTTTGGTCTTCAAGGTGGTTGTCATGGTGACTCCAGATGCTGCGATTTTGTCGTGTCCGACGAGAGCCTCGCCAGACAACGGCTGGTCAGTCTAACGGCGGGATTTTCCGAAAAAATCGGCCCTACGACTGGTTTTCGCCATCGAAGAGGTCGCTCACGCTGGTCTCGTCGAACACGGCCGACAGGGCATCCGCGAGGATCTTGGCCACGGACAACACCTCGATCTTGGGGAGGCGCTTGTCTGCAGGGAGGGGAATGGTGTTGGTCAACACCACCCGCTCGATCGGGGCCTTGGCGAGACGTTCGATGGCAGGACCAGACAGCACCCCGTGCGTGGCCATGGCCCACACCTCGCGCGCACCGCGCTCGATCAAGAGCTCTGCGGCGCTGACGATCGTGCCGCCGGTGTCGATCATGTCGTCGGTCAAGATGCACAACTTGCCTTCGACTTCACCGATCACTTCCTTGGCCACGGCGACGTTCGTCGTGCCCTTCGGACGGCGCTTGTTGATGAACGCGACGTCGGCGTTCATGTCGGCGAGGTGCTGTGCAAAACGCTCTGCGACTTTCACGCGTCCTGCATCTGGCGAGACGATGACGACACCGTCGCGCACGTTCGATCGCACGTACTTTTCCAACACCGGCATTGCGGTGAGGTGATCAACGGGGCCGGAGAAGAAGCCCTGGATCTGTCCGCTGTGGAGGTCGATCGAGACCATGCGCTTGGAGCCGGCTGCGGCGAACATGTCGGCAACCAGACGTGCGGTGATCGGCTCGCGACCTTCGGCCTTGCGGTCCTGACGTGCATAGCCGTAGAACGGACACACCGCCGTCACGCGCTTGGCTGACGCGCGATAGGCGGCATCGATCATGATCAGCTGTTCCATGATCGAGTCGTTCACGCTGCGACCGTCGATGCCACAGTGTGTTTGCATCACGAAAACATCACCGCCGCGCACACTCTCGCCGAAGCGGGGGCGCAGTTCACCGTTGGAGAATTCGACGATGTTCGCCTCACCGAGTTGTACTTGCAGATGTTCAGCAACCTCGGTCGCGAGGTCGGGGTGGGTTCGACCGCTGTAGATCGCCATTCGTTTCGTGGTGACCTTGTCGATCGTCTTGTTCATAGTCCCCCGTGCGATGCGTGCTCCGTCGAATCAGTCTAGGAGAATCCGTTTGTGGGCTCCGATTCGACGAGGTCGACCAAGCGATCGGAGCACGGTGTGGTCCGAGGCACCGTGCGTTGACGGATCGAATGACGGGGACGACCACGCGTGGTTCCGGGGAGAGGACTCGAACCCCTATATGCGGGACCAAAACCCGCTGTCCTGCCATTGAACGACCCCGGAGTGACGTCTCCACCGTACCCAATTCGAGGCGCCCAAACGCCTCCTCGTCCGATAGCGTGTCTCGCGCTATGGGATCACTCGTCAAACGTCGTCGTAAGCGCATGCGCAAGAAGAAGCACAAGAAGATGCTTCGCCGCACGCGTCACCAGCGCCGCAAGTAATCCCGTCTAGATCGCCGCGATCGTCTTCGCGAGCACCACGGTCGCATCGGTCAGCTTGTCCTGCAGATTCGGGAAATGACCGCGCACCCACCAGGTTGAACCGCTTCCCGCAAGGACGGGCGTCGCACCGGTGGCATTCCCGATCATCTCCCGCCATTCAGCAAGCCGTGGCTCGACGACGATCGCGGGTGCTTCGAGGTCGTTCGGTCCGCTGCCGCGTTGGCGTGAGGGGTCGAGTTCGTCCCACGCGCGATACACGGCTGGCGTCGACACTCCGAATGGCGGTGCGATGAGCGTGATGTCCTCGTCACGGTGAACGAGCGGCGAGATCACTTCACCGATGCCCGACACCCGTGCGCGACCACCGACCATGCAGAACGGCACGTCCGCTCCGATGCGTGAGGCTGCAACGAGATCGTCGAACTCGGCCCAGCGCAAGATTGCCGCTGCGTCCGCACTGCCACCGCCGAGTCCGCCACCCGAGGGAATGTGTTTTGACACGTGTACCGCGGCGCTCACGCCACACAGACGCAACGCCTTGGCCACCAAGTTGTCCTCTGATGCGCTGATGCCGTGCGAAAACGGACCATCCAAAGTGATGCCAGTTGATGACGTGTCGATGGTGAGTACGTCGTGCAAATCGAGACTGACCATTTCTGCGTCGATCTCGTGATAACCATCTGCGCGCACGCCAGTCACACGAAGGGACAGGGTCAGCTTGGCGTGAGCGTTCAGCGTGGCGATCACTCGTGCACCGCCCGACACAGCCGGCCCCACGCCGCGACGTCGAGTTCCTCGGGGCGAGCATCGCTTGCGACACCCGCACGTTCGAATTGTTCCGGTGTGACGATGCCGGCAAGCGAGCGGCGCAGCATCTTGCGTCGTTGCGCGAATCCCGCGCGCACGAGCGAGAACAGTTG
>JALRJT010000157.1 GCA_023254985.1 Ilumatobacteraceae bacterium
GCCCGAGCAGCGTGCCCAGTGGGACTGAAGTCGGTCATCTTGTCGTCGTAACCAGCGACTCCCATGTAGGTCGCTGCACCTGGATCGAGCGCCGCAAGGCGCTCGATGTATTCATCTGAGAGTTGATAGACGGGAGAAGTCATGCACGGATGTTAGGCGAATGTGCTCACTGCCAGACGGGCTCAACTCGTGCTGTCCGGGCCGTGCGCAACCACCTTGCCGACGACGATGCGCTTCTTGTCTGGATCGACGTGGAGATAAATGCGGTTCAGTGTTCGGTTCTTTCCTGCTCGAAGATGGGGTCCGATGTGGAGAACTTCGCCATTGTGGCTGATCGAGTACCACGAACCGTGCCGATTGATCGTGTCTTCGCCAATGCGTGCGACGAAGTCGAGACCCGAGGTGTCGCGAAGATATGAAGTGAGTCCAGCTGATGGGAACGAATCCGTATGCCACGCCGCGACGGCAGAGTCGAGTGCCTTCAAGTCGTGGAGAATGTCTCGCGGATTTGGTCCGTGAAGCTTGTCTGCGGTTTCGAATGCGCTGCGAGCAAACTCAAGGTTCGTGCATTCGGTGCGAGCACGGTTGACTGCGTCGAGGACGCGCCGCATCACACGTTCCGGCTTCGCTCGCTCAAGTTCCGCTTCAAGGTCGACTGCTTGAAGGATCACTGCACTCAGGCGACCGCGGAGCAAGGAAATCTCAGTTGTGAGCTCCTCAACGCGAATCTGCTCTTCTTCGAGTTGCTCAGCGGTTTCGGCTCTTTCGTTTTCGGTCCGCTCTAGCTCGTCATCGAGTTGTTCGATGTGGGAACGATGCTCTTCGATCTCGTGGCGGAGCTTTGCAAGTTGGGTCACCGTGCTGGTGTCCGTTGACGGAGGGGTGGTCGGTCGTGACTGCGGAAGTGTGCGTGGTGGTGGCTGGACCACGAGCGTTGGCTGCAACGCGGCGGCCGCGAGGACCGGAAGGACGATTTGATCGCGGGACGGTTGACTCGTTGCGATGGTCAGTGGTTCCTCGGGTTGGGGCCACAGAATCGAGACATAGTTGCGGTCGAGGACGACCGATCCAAAGAAGCCATTGAACCCATCAATCGCCTGCTGTGCCACTACCTGTACGACATGTGCGACTCCGATGAGATCAATTGCGAGAGCAGTTGTCAGTGACGACTCCGGAGATTTGCCAATGACCGACTCGACGACAATCGGAAGGCGTCGAGTCGGAGCGGTTAGGACATCTGCTGCGAGTGCCTCACCTTCGAGAGATGTGGCAATTGTTCGAACGGTTGGTGCCACCCGTCTTTCAGCGTCATAAACCTCGATATTCGATGCGATTTCACAAATCAGGTCGATCACGGGTCGAGGGGGGAGTTCCGCCCGCTTCCGAGGAATGATCGCATCGCGGCCCGGCTCGTTGTGCACCCGAACGTCCACAACGAGACGTCCGTTGTGGGGAGTGACAGTGATGACGGTGGTCTTCTTGAACGTTGACGCATTGTCGGCAACTTCCAGGGCGAGTCGATACACCTCATCATCGGGTGCACGACGGACTCTGATTCGAAGGTTTCCAGGAATTCGGTCTGGTGGGAAATTGGACTGCCGCCATTGTTCGACTCGATCGACGAGTTGGGCGCGTGTTCCATCGGTCCATCGTCTGGTGGCGAGCATCATGGCGTACGTCGTGTACATGGATGACCCACGGTAAACCTCACCACCTAATGTTGCAAGGTGGATTTTCGCGACGTGTTCAGCCTCGTTTGCATTTCGCTGTCGTTCGTGTGCACAGTTCCGCAGGCCTATCGCGTGGTGGCGCAAAATACTGTTGAAGGAGTCTCGGTCACGTCACAGTTGCAGGGGCTTGCAGGGTCAATCCTGTGGATCACCTACGGGATTCATTCCGATACCAAGCTCGTCGTGATGGCGAATGTCATGACGATCGTAGGCTTTGGAATCGTCGTCGGAAAGATGATCGCTCATCACACGGTCAGGTTCTCTAGAGCACTTCTGATCGAAGTTGGTGTGCTCGTCGTATCACTTGTTTCGCTGGCGTTGTCACCGACGCTTCTTGCGGTCATCGCTGTCGTCGTTGGTTCGACGGGCATCATCCCGCAAGTGGTCCGCGCAGCACGGACGAGTCACCTCACCGGTGTCTCGGTGGCGACCTATTTGATCATTGCAGTGATGTCTGCATCGTGGTGTGCGTATGGCGTCATGATCGGAGATGCGTTCGTTTCTGCGCCGAATGTAATCATCGTGCCGAGCGCAACCTACATCGCGTATCGCGCGATTCGGTCACATCGTGTTCATTCGAGCGTGATCGTTGCCGATGCTCTTCCAGCACGTTGATGCTCTGCGCGGATCGTCAGCACATCGCCGGGCTTGCCGTTCACCAGCCACGTATGTGACGCGCGGTCGGGAGTACCGTCGGACTTTGCATCGCCACTGACTCGGAAGCGAACTCTTCCATCCAGTTGACCGATCTTGACACGTGTCGAGTCATCGACGACAGAAGCTCCGTCGATCGAGATCGTCGCGGGTAAGACAATGTCATGGCGAATAGCCCATGCGGTGATGTTCGTGGAGAGCCACCCGGTGTTTGCAACACCCACTTTGATGCTCCACGTGGAGTCGCCGACCCGCTTTGATTCGATGCTCTTGATCTCCAATCGTGGGGAAGCAAGGGCCTGGAAGACTGCGAACTTCGCATGAGGTTCGACCTCTGCCTTGAGCTGCGATGCGGGAGCATTCGACCAAAGGTGGAACCAGTCCGCTCCTCCAATTTCAATGGGTCCAAGTTGAGGATGGTTGAAGCGCTTCCAGTGCGCGTATGACCCTGGCGCATGGCGATCACTCCACGCACAGACTGCGATCTCTTGTTCTGGTGTCGGGCCGACATACCAAATGTCCGTGGGAGAGTGATCGCCCGTTGCCTGATAAATCGCGTCCCAGAATTCAGTCGTCCAGCCGAAGACTCCGAGGTGTTCGTAGGCCCAGTCGTCTCCAGCCCCGCTCATCGTGTCGCTCTTGTCCCAGGTGAGGTCTTCGTACACGGAATGCGCGGGATACGAGGTCAACTCAGTTCCCGTCTTCGCGAGTTCTTTGAAGACCCAGAGGTCGAATGGCGGGAGAGTCGCGTCTGCGCGCGTGCTACTTGGCCGCAGGAGGAATCCTCCTGCGGTGTGGAAGGCGTTGTATCCGCACACGTTCGGTCGTGCCGAGACCGCGCGAACGAGTGAATCAACTTCGGGTTCCGACATCGGATGATCTCCTGAACCGAGGACTTGGGTTCCCCAGCCCGCGGGAAAGTTTCGATTCAGATCAAGGCCCGCTGGATCGCGCGGCGTCGGAATCGTAAAACCATCGAAGTTTTCGATGGTGCCCTCATCGAGAAGGCGATAGCGGGTGACACCCGGGTCGGCGCCGAGTGGTCCCACGGGAACCATGACGCGTGGCTCTCGTGGATGTTCGACCCATGCGCCGTCGGGATCTGGAATGCGCATCGTGCGGATCGTTCCGTCGCCGTCGACGTCGCCAACATGAAGACCAGGCCATTTGAATCCATCGCGCCACGGCCACGGTCGAACACTGGAGCGATGAAAGAGCGGTGAATCAGCGAGAGCGTCCTCGACTCCGTCCGGATTGACACGCGGGGCAATGTAGAACGTTCGTGTTGCGAGTGCTTCTCGCACGTGCCGATCAGATCTCGAATTCTCGAGGAGATAGTGGATGACGTAAAGGGCAGCTACACCTCCAGTGACCTCTGTTGCATGAATGTTGGCGTCAATCCAGTGGGCCGGCTTCGTGTCATGTGCGCCCGTGCTTGAATCAGTGATCGTTGCGAGCATGAGGTCGCGACCACGGTGCGACTTTCCATAGGACTCAACGGTCAGTAGGGAAGGGTGTGCTCGTGCTGCGTCGTGGAGCCACGCCACCATCTCGTCGTAGCGAAGGAACCGATCAAAGTTGTAGGCCATCCTCCGAGGTTACGCTGTGCAAATGGAGGGCTCCTTGCCGCATCGTCCGGTGTTCCACCACGTGACTGGTCGTTGGCGACCGCGTTGGCGGGGCCGAATTCATGGTGGCGCAACCCTCGTCACGATTCCTGCTGGCGCGGCACTGATTATTGCTGCAGACGGTGCTGTCGCGACGACCGCAGTCGCAATCTATGCAACGTCTTTGTGCGCACTGTTTGCGACGTCAGCTTCCTATCACTTGTTTACGCAAAGCGAGCGAACACAGCGCGTGA
>JALRJT010000052.1 GCA_023254985.1 Ilumatobacteraceae bacterium
GCGGCGCCCCGCGCGCTGGCCCCAAATCTTCAGCGCCTGCGGCAACTTAGCGCCCTCCTCGGCGCGGCCAAGGCGCAAAGCGAAAGCGAGGAGCTCGACCCCCTCCAGGCCAGCCTCGATCGCCTCCTGGAGGCCGTCAGCGCCCAGGAGCCAGACTACGAATTCCTGGGGCAGGACGTCCTGCTCCGCCTTCACCGCCGCTTCCCCTCCCTCTGGGAAGGGGTCGATCGGCACCTGCTCTGGTTCTTCGGCGGCGAGCTCTTGCACTTCCTCAGCGATGAGGAGCTCGACGCCTTTCAACAGCAGGAAGATTAGGAGTCCCGCCATGGCCCCGAGCCGGTTTTTCAGCGCCCTCGCCCTTCTCGCCCTCACGCTCACCGCAGGTGCGGAGGATAGCCCCCGGGGGCGGGCTCGGGACTTCGGCGTGGTGCCCGGGGTCTTCACCCCAGGGCCCCTAAACGCCCTCACCGATGTAGCTGGGGTGAAGGTGGGTCATAAAACCCCGATCGAGGGAGACCGGATCCGCACCGGCGTGACTCCCGCGCAATACGTCGACTATGCGGCACTGCGTGGCGACCCAAGCGACAACTTGGATGGTTTGCCAGGAGTTGGTGAAAAGACCGCGGCAAAGTTGTTGAACCAGTACGGATCGCTGCAGGCGATCATTGCGGCTGCTGGCGAGCAGACGCCGAAACTGAAGGCGTCAATCATCGAGCACGCAGACAGGGTCGTCCGTAATGCGGAGTTGATGAAGCTGCGGAGGGACGTACCGATCGACGTCGACTACGCATCCTTTGTCCCGCGTCCCGACCTTGCGCGAACGGCGCAAATGTTCACGACCCTCGAGTTCAAGAACATGATGGCGAGAGTCAAAGAAGCATTCGCCCCGTTCGTGTCGGATGACGCCCCAACTTCGGTAGTAGTCGATTCCGCCCGTGATGCGTCGGTGGACCTGACAGCAAAGATCGCGCGTTCATCGAAGTCCACGAAACTTCCAGGTGGGGAGTTCGTGTTGTTACCGGGCTGGTCGGCGAGTGCTGCACTCGGTGATGCTCCAGTGGGCATTGCTGTCGTGTCGGTCGCCTCGTCGAACGAGGTGACGTGGATCGATGACGTTGCATCGATCGTCGATCAGGTGTCGAATTCTTCGCTGATCGTCACCCACGACGCCAAACGTCTCCACCGCTGGTTGCTCGCCTCCGGGTTCGATCGACTCCCAGGAGTCTTTGACGTGGCAATCGCGGGGTATCTGCTCGACCCAGCGGACGGCGAACGCAGCGTCGCCGATCTTGCTCAGTCACATCTCGGTGTGACGATCGGCAGTAGTTCTCAGGCGCCCAGCGGACAGCTGAGTTTCGGTGACGAAGGTGCTGATGTTATGGATGCAACGTGCACCGAGGCGCTTGCAGTCTCGCGAATTGTGGACAAGATGCGCGAGGGTCTCGCCGCTCAGGAGATGCTCGATCTCGCACGTGACATCGAGATGCCGCTGATCGCAGTCCTTGCGCGCATGGAGCATCTCGGGATCGGGGTCGATCGTGCCGCCCTCGATCGCATCGCTTCACATCTGGAGACCCGGGTTGCCGAGTTGACGAAGAAGTTGCACGCCCTCGCGGGCAAGGAATTCAACATCAATTCTCCTGCGCAGCTCCGCGTGATTCTGTTTGAAGAGAAGAAGCTTCAGCCAGGCAAGAAGACGAAGACCGGCTTCAGTACGGATGCCGCCACCTTGGAGAAGATTCGCGATCAGTGGCCCGATTTCATCGATGCACTGATGGAGTTCCGCGAACTCGACAAGTTGCGTGGAACCTATGGCGAGGGATTGCGCGAGGTCGTTGCACGGGATGGCCGGATTCATGCGACCTTCAACCAAATGGTTGCGCGAACCGGTCGCCTGAGTAGTGAGAACCCGAACCTGCACAACATTCCCGTGCGCAGCGAAGAGGGCAAGGTGTTCAGGACGGCCTTCGTGCCTTCGAAGGGTGCACAATTCCTCGTCGCCGACTACAACCAGATCGAACTGCGTTGCATCGCCCATCTCGCCAACGACCCAGGATTGATCGAGGCGTTCACGAAGGGCGAGGACATCCACACGAGCACCGCGGCACGAGTGTTTGCGGTTGCGCCGAAGAACGTCACGGGAGAGATGCGTTCGAAAGCAAAGATGGTCTCCTACGGTCTTGCATACGGCATGGAGGCCTATGGTCTCAGTCAACGACTCGGAATTGGAGTGGATGAGGCGGCCGAAATTCTCGAGGCGTACTTCGCTGCGTTTCCGAACGTCAAGCAGTACATGGACGAAGCAGTTGAGACCGCCAAGAAGCGGGGCTATACGGCGACGTTGTTCGGTCGTCGACGATTCATCCCTGAACTGAACAACCCCAACTTCAGGATTCGCCAGATCGGCGAGCGTCAGGCGATGAACGCTGCCATCCAAGGACTTGCAGCCGACATCTTCAAGATTGCCCTCGTCGAAATCGATGCAAAGTTGATGGCCTCGCAATCGTCCGGACGAATCGTGTTGCAGGTGCACGATGAGGTGATCGTTGAGGCAAAGAAATCTGAAGCCGAGGAAGTTGAGCAGATCGTCCTCGGTTCGATGCGCTCAGCGGCTTCGCTCAAAGTCCCACTCGAGATCAATGCGGCGTGGGGCGATTCGTGGGCGTCGGCCAAGTCGTAGGACGACGTGACTGAGCGAGGGCATTGGTTCGAAGAGCTCGCCGACCACATGGGCGAGGCATACCTGCGCTATTCGTTCACGAAGGGCACGACGCAGGAGGTCGACTATCTCGTTGATGCGCTGAAACTCGATCCGTCGATGTCGATCCTCGATGTCGGTTGCGGCCCAGGGCGACACGTGGTTGAGTTTGCTCGTCGCGGATATCGAGTGACTGGAATCGACATAAGCACGACGTTCATCGACATCGGTCGGAAGAGGGTGGTCGAGGAAGGACTCGACTCGGCGCGGTTCGAAGTAGTTGACGCCCGTGACGCTTCCACACTCGTCGCGTCGGTCGGAGTCGTCGATCGAGCCGTGTGCCTGTGCCAAGGCGCCTTCGGGGTGATGCGAGAAGACGGCGAAGACGAGGCGGTCTTGCGGTCTATCGCTTCGGTGTTGCGGCCCGGAGGACTGCTCGCGCTGAGTGCCTTCAATGCCTATTTTTCCGTGCGGCACCATCATGAGGCCGACTTCGACGCCGAACTGGGTATCAGCCACGAGCGCACTGAGATCCGCGACCCAAGCGGAGCAACACGAGAGGTCTCCCTGTGGACGGGGTGCTACACGCCTCGGGAGTTGCGCCTGCTCCTTCGGGCAACTGGGTACGGTGAGCCGTCCATTTCCTCGGTCGAGCCTGGGGCATACGGCAACGCACCGCCGACGGTGGATTCGCCGGAGTTCTTGGTCATCGCCGAACGACTCTGAAGCCCCACTGGTAGCGTGGAACCCCTGTCCACCCGCCGGGTGGACCGTGTGGGCAACCACATGCCATCTCTCCATATCCACCGAAAGAACTTCCATGTCCGACCTCCAGACCATGCAATCCCCGCCAATGGGAACCTTCGACAAGGACGGCAACTACACGCCACGCCAAGTCGTCGAACGCGATCTCACCCAGCCATTCGCCGAAGCAATCGGCAACACGATGGTGGAGCTGAAGGAAGGTCAACTGGTCACGGGATCCGTCGTGCGCATCACCCGCGACGAAGTGTTGGTGGAGATCGGTTACAAGACCGAAGGCGTCATCCTCTCACGTGAGTTGAGCATTCGAAACGACGTCGACCCGAACGAGATCGTGAAGTTGGGCGAGAAGATCGAAACCCTCGTCCTCACCCTCGAAGACAAGGAAGGCCGTCTGTTGCTTTCCAAGAAGCGCGCACAGTACGAGCGCGCGTGGGGAGACATCGAGAAGGTCAAGGCTGCAGATGGCACCGTCGAAGGTCTCGTCATCGAAGTCGTCAAGGGTGGTCTCATCGTCGACATTGGTCTCCGTGGATTCCTCCCCGCATCGCTCGTCGAACTCCGTCGCGTGCGCGATCTCGCGCCGTACATCGGCCAGCGCATCACCGCCAAGATCCTCGAGTTGGATCGCAACCGCAACAACGTTGTGTTGTCGCGTCGTACGCTCCTCGAGCAGAACCAGCGTGGTGCACGCGATGAGTTCCTCACCAACCTGAAGGTCGGTGAGGTCCGCAAGGGTCGCATCTCGAGCGTCGTCGCATTCGGCGCATTCGTCGATCTCGGTGGCATGGATGGTCTCATCCACGTGTCCGAGTTGTCGTGGAAGCACGTCGACAATCCGACCGCGGTCGTCAACATCGGAGACGAAGTCACCGTCAAGGTGCTCGAAGTCGACATGGAGCGCGAGGTATTGGGCGAGAGACGGCACTGCTATTTGCAGAAGAAGGCGCAAAAGTAGTTGTTTCTGATTTAAATATTGAAGGTGCAGAGGAAACCGTTGCACTTATCAATAAACAAGGCGGACAAGCCCTCAGCAAGCGG
>JALRJT010000084.1 GCA_023254985.1 Ilumatobacteraceae bacterium
CGCCTGGAACGAACCGATCGGACGACCGAACTGCACGCGCACCTTGGCGTACTCGACGGCCATCTCGAGCACCTTCTGTGCACCGCCCACCTGCTCGGCGGCAAGTGCTACGGCGGCGAGATCGAACACGCTCGAAAGCACGTCCCAACCCTTGCCTTCGGTGCCGATCAGCTCTGCTGGCACTTCAGCGAATTCGAGCTTGGCCTGCTTGCGCGTCTGGTCCATCGTCGAGAGCGCGGTACGGGTGAGTCCCTTGGCGTTGCCATCCACGGCGAACAGCGACACGCCCTTGCCGGTGCGTGCGGCGACGATGATGAGCGACGCCGTGTGGCCGTCCAACACGAACATCTTCGTGCCGGACAACGTGAACGACGAACCGCTCCCCGTGGCCTGCATCGTGATGCCGGCCTCATCCCACTTGCCGCTTGGCTCGGTAGTGGCAAGCGTGGCGATCGTCTCGCCCGCTGCGATTCCTGGGAGATACTTCTTCTTTGCTGCTGCGTCACCGGAATGGATGAGCGTCTGTGCGGCGAGCACGACCGTCGAGAAGTACGGCGCACACAACAGCGCGCGACCCATCTCTTCGAGCACGACACCGAGTTCGACGAAAGAGAATCCCGAGCCACCGAATTCTTCGGGGACGACGAGACCCTGCAGGCCCATCTGCTCGCCCATCTGTGACCACACGGCCGGATCAAAACCGTTCTCGGTTTCCATCTGTTCGCGCACTGCGGTCTCGGACGACTTGGCATCCAGGAACGCACGGACGGTCTTGCGGAGTTCTTCTTGTTCTTCAGTGAAGGCAAAGTTCATGGAGGAGAGTCTGCCGTCCGAGCCGACCGAACGCCAATCGTGATGTGTACACAAAGGGACACAATTTGGCGCCTTCTCGCCTAGCCTGAGGCCATGGCTCGCAAGGGACCCGCCCGTCGCCCTGAGGTGGGCATTCGCGCGCTGCGCGAACAGGCCGCCACGTTCGTCAAACGCGCACAGTCCGGCGACTCGGTCGTGATCACCGTCAACGGCGAGCCAGTCGCCGAGCTCGGACCCGTGGGTGCGAACGGGGCCACGTCCGCCACGCTTTCCGACCTCGTCACCCGTGGCGCACTGGTCGCTGCACGCCGAAAGGACGCATACCGCTTCCCGAATCCGATCGCAGTGCACTCCGGCGCGCGCATCGACCAAATGTTGCGCGAGGTTCGCGGATGACGCTCGTCCTGGATACGAGTGCGCTCGTGGCGCTGCACGTCAACGGCACCGCGCGAGCCATCGTGAGCGAGGCGATGGAAAGAAACCACACCTGGTGTGCAAGTGCGCTCGCGATGACCGAGGCGTTGGCCGTCGTCGATCGGCTCTCGGACGACGAGATCACCCGCCGCGACCTCGAAGACGAACTTCGACGCACGTGGGACTACGTTGCAGTCGTGCCCGTGGACCAGCGCTGCCTCGATGACGCCTCCCTCCTCGTGCGTAACCAACCCCTGCATGTGAGCGATGCGATTCACCTCGCCGCTGCGACGCGACTCCCCCGACCGATTCGCTTCGTCACCTTCGACCCCGCACAGATCCCCGTCGCGCTCTCACTCGGCTTCGAGGTCGTCTCGTCATGAACGACACCCTGCATTGGTCGAATGCCGACGTCGAGGTGCACAAGGTCGTCGTCGGCCCATTCGACAACAACGTCTTCGTCGTGCGCTGTCGCCGATCGGGTGAGGGTGTTCTGATCGATGCCGCCAACGAACACGAACAACTCTTGGAACTGTGCACCACACTCGGCGTGAAGCGCGTGCTCGAAACACACGGTCACTGGGATCACATCCAGGCCGTCCCCGCGATGCGCGAAGCAGGTTACGAAGTTGCGGTCACCAAGCTCGACGCACCGCGACTGAATGACGTCGGATATGACGTGTTCATCGACGACGCCGAGGTGATCGAGGTCGGGCACCTGCGTCTCACCGCCATCCACAATCCCGGGCACACCGAGGGCAGCATTTCGTTCCACGTGCAGGGCACACCGCTCCTGTTCACCGGCGACAC
>JALRJT010000102.1 GCA_023254985.1 Ilumatobacteraceae bacterium
ATCCCCATAAAATAGAGGCTATGTCACAGATGCAACCCCTAATCCTAATCGTGGACGACGATGCCGAGCTGTCCTCCATGATCGTGGGGTTGCTGGAGAGGGAGGGTTGGTCCACGTTCACCGTACTGACCGCTGGCGACGGCGAAGCGCACGTCCGGATCCATGCTGATGCCGGTCTCGTCGTTCGAGATCGCCACGACTGCGGCGCCGTACTTCTTGACGAGTGGCAGTACCCGCTCGAGGGACTCGTCCTCACCCGTCACCGAGTTGACGAGGGCCTTGCCCTTGTAGACGGACAGTCCGCGCTCGAGGGCATCGATGATGGACGAGTCGATCGACAGCGGCACGTCGGTCACCGACTGCACGAGTTCGACGGCGCGCGCGAGCAGTGCAGGCTCATCGGCGAGCGGGATGCCCGCGTTCACGTCCAGCATGTGTGCGCCAGCCTCCACCTGGGCGATCGCGTCGGCCTCGACGCGACTGAAGTCGCCGTTCTTCATCTCTTCGGCGAGTAGCTTGCGACCAGTCGGGTTGATGCGTTCGCCGATCATCACGAACGGCTTGTCGAAACCGATCACGACTTCCTTCGTCGGCGAGGAGAGGATGGTGTGTGTCATGGTGCTGGCGCCTTTTCTTTCGTTGTCCCTAGTTGAGATTTACTGTTCGTCTTCTTCGAGTTCTTCGAGTGCGGCGAGATCCTTCGCCGCCACGCTCATCTGCTCGACGTCGGCTTCGAAGCCACCGGCGTAGGCGAGCTGGCCGAGGCGAGTACGGGAATACTCCTCCTCGATTCGATCGGCAACGGCCTGTGCAGCCTGGGCCATGTCGCCCTCGAGCGGCAGGTTCTCGCGACTCCACTGCGCGACGTCTTCCTCGGCGGTGTAGATCTTGGCCTTGCGTTTGGCACGGTCGATGGCGCGCTGGAACTTCGCCGACAACACCACCTGGTGTCGCTCGCGACCCATCTGGGCGTTCACCTGCGCGGGGATGTCCCGCCACTTGATGATCACCACTGCGTTGCCACCTCGTGCCACTACTACTCCTTGGATCCTCGCGCCGAAAGCGCCCTGAACGATACGGGGATAGCGGCCTCGAGACCATCAATACCCACGTGAACGTGCCGAAAATCTAGACCGAGTCGCTCGGCTGCGCGTCGTCCAGCCTCGACCACGTTCGAATCCGTCGTCTGGGTGTAGAGCACGACCTCGCTGTAGTGCCCGAAATAGGTGTCGCGCAGCTCTGGGTGACGGTCGAGGCCGAGACCATCCCAGACGAGTGCGTCGAAGTGCTTGGCGAGGAAGTCGGTGAGATAGAAGGTGCCGGGGTTGGCGTCGTGGTCCGCAAGGAAGCGCGGCGACCCGGCAAAGAACTCATAGCAATGCGCACCCGGGATTCGGCTCACGCCAGGGTTCTCTACGAGGAACCGATCGAGTTCACCCCCGGTGCCACAGTCGGCATAACCGACGAAGATCGGTCGCCCCTTCGCAGCATCCATCGCTTCACGCAACGCGGGCACGATCCCCTCGGGTCGGTTGTGTAGGTTCGCCGGCAGGTACTTCACTTCGATTGCTTCGGTGAGACCGTTGCGCTCGAGCACGAGACGCAACTCGGACACGAGCGCGCCACAGGCGATGATCAGAGGTCGCGCGTCGCTGGACATCAGCCCACCAACGCGAAGAGGAACTAGGCGACCGACGGGCCGGGAGGCTCGGCGGTGCGAGTGCGACGCGCACTCACGAGTTGCTTCGCGGTCTCTGCAGCGACGGCTGCGTCACGGCAGTAGGCATCGGCACCGACGGCGACACCGAACTCTTCGTTCAGCGGTGCTCCGCCGACCAAGATGATGTACTTGTCGCGCAGGCCGCGCTCCTTCATCGTGTCGACGACGACCTTCATGTACGGCATCGTCGTGGTGAGGAGCGCCGACATGCCGAGAATGTCTGGCTGATGCTCTTCGAGTGCGGCGATGAACTTGTCGGCATCGGTGTTGATGCCGAGGTCGACGACTTCGAATCCCGCACCTTCGAGCATCATCGCAACGAGGTTCTTGCCGATGTCGTGGATGTCGCCCTTCACGGTGCCGATGACGACCTTGCCGACGGACTCTGCGCCCGTCTCGGCGAGCAGTGGGCGCAAGATCGCCATGCCAGCCTTCATCGCGTTCGCGGCGAGCAACACTTCGGGAACGAAGAGGATGCCGTCGCGGAAGTCCACGCCGACGATGCGCATGCCCTCGACGAGTGCATCCTGGAGCACCTTGTCCGGACCCCAACCACGATCGAGCAGGATGGTCGTGCCCTCGACGATCTCGTCGCCGAGTCCGTCATACAAATCGTCGTGCATCTGGGCGACGAGGTCGTCGTCGGACAGGCTCGCCAGATCGATGTCGTCGAAATCGCTCATGAACTCTCCCTCAGTTGCGGTGACCCACGGAGTCTCCCGCGAGATATATCACGAATACGAGAGGTTAGCAGGGCACCTCCAAGGCGCCCATCTCCGCTCACAGAAAAACGGCGAGTGCGACTTAGCGCACGTAGAACTCGACGTGTTCCGCCGGCAACGGGGTGTTGCCGAGGATCAAGTCGGCGGCCTTTTCGGCGAGCATCATCGTCGGGGCGTAGATATTGCCGTTGGTCACGTAGGGCATGACGGAGGCATCCACGACGCGCAGCCCTTCCATCCCCCGCACCTTCATGCTCAACGGGTCGACGACGGCCATGTCATCCACACCCATGCGACAGGTGCACGAGGGGTGATAGGCGGTCTCGCCGTCCTTACGCACCCACTCGATCACCTCCTCGCTCGAGGCCACGGTCGGCCCAGGTGAAATCTCTCCACTCGAGAATTCGGCGAACGCCGGCTGGTTCAAGATCTTGCGCGCTGCCGCGATCGCCTCGATCCATTCCTGACGATCCTCTGGCGTCGACAGGTAATTAAACGTGAACGCGGGTGCGTCCCGCACGTCACCCGAGACGACCTTCAGCGACCCACGCGAGTTCGAATACATCGGCCCAATATGCACCTGATATCCGTGACCTCCGGCTGGCGCGGTGCCGTCGTAGCGCACCGCAATCGGCAGGAAGTGGAACATCAGGTTCGGATAGGCAACGGTGTCGTTGCTGCGGATAAATCCACCCGCTTCGAAATGATTCGACGCACCGGGCCCCTTGCGGAACAACCACGCAAAGCCGATGAACGGACGCTTCCAGAACTTCATCAATGGATTGAGCGACACCGGCTGCTTGCAGGCGTGCTGCACGTACACCTCGAGGTGATCCTGCAGGTTCTCTCCGACTCCTGGCAGGTGATGCACCGGTGTGATCCCGACACTGCGCAGATGCGACTCGTTGCCGATGCCCGAGACCTGCAACAACTGCGGCGAGTTGAACGCACCACCGCACAGGATGACTTCTCGTGCAGCGACGCTTCGCTTGCGACCAAATGGCAGGCTGAACTCGACGCCCGTGGCGACCTTGCCATTCGTCGTCACCTTCGTGACGAGCGCACGACACTGGATGGTCAAGTTCTTGCGACGCTTCACTGGGTGCAGATAGGCGCGTGCCGCGCTGTAACGACGACCGCGCTTCACGTTGCGATCGAAGGCGGCGAACCCCTCCTGCTTGCGACCGTTCACGTCGGTCGTCAGCTCGTGACCCGCCTGTTGCACCGCCTCGAAGAATGCAGCGAACAACGGGTTGCGCACCTTGCCACGCTCGAGATGCAATGGTCCCGACTTACCGCGAAAACGATCCGTCGACTCAGCAGCGAGGCACGACTCCATCCTCTTGAAATACGGCAGACAGTGCGCGTACGACCAGGTCTCCATGCCACGGTCGGCGGCCCATCGCTCGTAGTCGAGCGGATTGCCACGCTGGAAGATCATGCCGTTGATGCTCGAAGAACCGCCGAGGATCTTGCCGCGCCCATGGCTCACCCGACGGCCGTTCATGTGCGGCTCGGGCTGTGAGGAATACATCCAGTCGTAAAACTTGCTGCCGATCGGAAACATCAGTGCTGCCGGCATGTGGATGAACACGTCGAACCAATAGTCGGGACGACCTGCCTCGAGGACGAGCACGGAGTTCTTCGGGTCTGCACTCAAGCGATTGGCGATCGCACTGCCGGCGGAACCGCCACCGACGACTACGTAGTCGTACTGCTTCCTCAGTTTTTTCACGCCGACATTCTTACAGGTGGCAAACAAAAGTGGCGGGGTTTGCACCCCGCCACTTTCAGTTCTTGCTGTCTAGCTGGATCAGTTGAACCAGGTCGACCAGACTGCCTCGTTCGCGGCGATCCAGTCGGCTGCGGCCTGTGCGGGCTCGACACCATCGATGTCCACTGGTCCGAGGAAGGACAGCTGGTCATCGGTGGAGAGCACGAAGTTCTTCACGAAGTTGAACACTCGTGCGTCCTTGGCCTCCAACTTGGCCGATGCGATCTTGAAGAGCACATCGACTGGGTAGTCACCGTCACACTTGTCGCCCTCGGCAGCACAGTCCACGGTTGGAGCGGGCAGTGCGAGGTTCTTCAAGTTGTACTTGCCGACCGCACCAGAGGGCGACCAGTAATACAGGATGATCGGCTTTTTGTCGGCGGACAGCGCCGAGATCTCGGCCTGTGTTGCAGCCTCTGAACCGGAGAACTGGACCGAGAAGGGCAAACCGAGGTTCGTGATGATCGCCTCGTCGTATTGCGAGAACGACGGGTCCATGCCGAGGAAGCGGCCCTTGTCACCGGTTGCTGCCGTGGCGAACGCCTTGGCAACTGCCGGGTCCTTCAGACCTTCCCACGAGGACAGCTGCGGGAACTGCTCGAGTGCGTAGTCGGACACGAACCAGCCGATCTTGCCCTCTGCTCCGAGGTCGCCCATGTTGGCGACCGAACCGTCATCGATGAAGGCCTGTTCCTCGGGAACGACACCCGATGGCCACACTTCGAGGTTGACGTCGACGTCACCGGTCGACATACCGGCGAACATGGCGTTCTCGTCGATGTCGAGGATTTCGACTGGGTTGCACAGGTTGGCTTCGACCAACTGCTTGAAAATTTCCACTTCGACGGCAGATGCCGACCAGTTGTTGCGGGCAATCTTGATGGTCTCGGTGCCATTGCACTCGACTCCACCAGCCGCCGCGGTCGTGTCGGTCGCCGCGTCATCGCCACCACCGCACGCCGCGCCGATGAGCGACGCGACCGCGATGAGACCGACGGACAACAGTTTCTTGCGTGAACGCATGTATCCCCCTTGAATTTTCGACGCACGGTGCGTCGCCACCAGCATAACCCCACTGTTTGTGCACCGATAGGGGCACTAGTGTGAGCATCGTGTCGGGGGATACACAGCGAGTCATTGAAGTTCGCAACCTCTGGAAGGTGTTCGGCTCCGGTTCCCACGACAACGCGATTTCGCGGGCACAGGCCGGCGAATCTCGCGCAGACATCTTGTCCTCGTCTGGTCAGACCGTGGCCGTACGCGATGTGTCGTTCCACGTCGGATCCGGGGAGACGTTCGTTGTCATGGGACTGTCGGGATCCGGGAAAAGCACGCTCATTCGCTGCCTGTCCCGACTCATCGAGCCAACCCGCGGCGAGGTCCGGCTGAACGGGACCGACCTCTTGGCAATGGACAACGAAGCGCTGCGCACCGTGCGCCGTGGCCAGATGTCGATGGTCTTCCAGCACTTCGGTCTGTTCCCCCACCGCAAGGTGATTGACAACATCGCCTATGGCCTCGAGGTACAGGGCATCGACAAGGAGACCCGTCGCGCACGAGCAAGCGAGGTATTGCGCATCGTCGGTCTCGACGGATGGGCGAATCATTTCCCGCAGCAACTCTCCGGTGGCATGCAGCAACGCGTCGGTCTTGCGCGTGCACTCGCCGTCGATCCACAGATCCTCCTCTTCGACGAGCCGTTTTCGGCACTCGACCCACTCATCCGCAAGGAGATGCAGGACGAACTCATTCGCCTGCAGAAGTCGATGCAGCGCACGATCATCTTCATCACGCACGACTTCGCCGAGGCGCTTCGTCTCGGTGATCGCATCGCGATCATGAAGGACGGCGCGTTCGACCAGGTCGGCACACCAGAAGAGATTGTCTCCTCGCCCGCCACGCCGTACGTTCGCGAGTTCGTCAACGACGTTCCACGAGCCAAGGTGTTGAGCGTCCGAAGTGTCGCCATCAATGCTCCGGCACCGAGCGGTGCACGCACCGTGCGCGCCGCAAGCAAGATCGAAGCCGTCATCCCGATGCTGCTGGAGCGCGATGAACCGATCGCGGTCGTCGACGATGACGGGAAACCACTCGGCATCGTCGATCGCACGAGCATCGCCAACATCCTGAGCGCCGAGCAGCGATGAACACGATCGCCGTCGCCTCCCCGAGGAGTTCGCGACAGCGACTCGTCATCGGTTCAGGTGTCGTCGCGGCACTACTCATCGCCGCCCAGGTCATCGGCTCGGCATCGTTTCCGAGCAACTGGTACGCACATCTCGCCGATCCAATCAACGACTGGCAGGGGTGGCTGCGCACCAACCGCACCACGCACTGGTCGTTCACGGTATTCATCAATCCCCTCACCGATCTCGTCGACTTCCTTCTCACCTTCGTCGAAGACTTCTTCACCTGGCTGCCCTGGTTCATTCCGCCCATCGTCGTGTTCCTCGTGATCGCCCGTCGTAAGCGTTGGGTGATGGCAACTTGTGCAGCGCTTGCCGTCATCTATCCCGGCGTCGTCGGCGTGTGGGAACAAAGCATCGAGACGATCGCATTGATGACCGTGTCGGTGGCGATCAGCGTCATCTTGGGCATCCCGCTCGGGGTGTGGACCGCACTCAACAAGCGGGCCGAGTCGATCCTGCGCCCGATCCTCGATGCGATGCAGACCGTGCCCGCCACCGTGTATCTGATTCCCATCGTGTTGTTGTTCGGCATCGGCAAGGTGCCGGCTGCAATCGCGACCGTGATCTATGCGCTCCCACCGATGGTTCGCCTCACCGCCCTCGGTATCCAGCAGGTTCCACGCTCAGCCGTCGAAGCGTCGCAGATGTTCGGCGCAACCCGACGTCAAACCTTGGCACGTGTCGAGATGCCACTTGCCGTTCCGTCCATCGTCACCGGCATCAACCAGACCGTGATGATGGCCCTCGGCATCGTCGTCATCGCCACGCTCGTCGGTGCAGGTGGTCTCGGCCAAGAGATCAATCAAACGGTGCGCGCGCTATCGCCGGGCAAGGGACTCGTTGTCAGCCTCGCCGTCGTGGCCGTCGCGTTCGTGCTCGACCGTGTGAGCCTCGCACTCGTCACGACACCCGGTGCGAAGGTCGCATCACTCACACGACGCCAACTCCTCCTCATCGTCATCGCACTCCTCATCGCCACGATCATCGGACGACTCTTCGGATGGGTCGAGTTCCCCTTCTCATGGGGCAAGTTCTTCGCCAATCCGATCGACGACTTCGTGCTGTGGTTCCGTGACACGTTCAGCTTCATCACGCGACCGTTCAACGACTTCATCGTGCGCGACGTGCTCATCCGCACTCGATCGCTATTCAACACCACGCTCGCCTGGCAACTCATCGTCATCGCCGCTGCGGCGTTTTCGTATGTTGCAGCGGGTTGGAAGATGGCGATCGCGACGACGATTGGACTCGTCGTGATCGGTCTGTCCGGCATGTGGTACGACGCGAGCGAGACCTTGGCCCAGACCGTTGTCGCCGTCGTATTGTCGATCGTCATCGCCGTGCCGGTCGGCGTGTGGCTCGGTCGTCGACCGAAGGTGGAAACCGCGATCTCTCCGATCCTCGACTCCCTACAGACGATCCCACCACTCATCTATGCGATCCCGTTCGTGATGATCTTCACCGTCGGCCCGGTGCCAGGCGTCGTCGCCGCGGTCGTCTACGCGATCCCTCCAGGCATCCGACTCACCGCACTTGGTATCCGCCAGGTGAACCCCGAGTCGATCGAAGCGGCCACCACCTTCGGAGCCTCACAGCGTCAAGTGCTGTGGGGAGTGCGCATTCCGCTCGCGATGCCGTCGATCATCCTCGCCGTCAACCAGATGGTGATGATGGTGCTCGCGATGGCGATCATCGCTGGCATGGTCGGCGGCGGCGGCCTCGGCTATCGCTCGATTGAGGCACTCACTGGTGCAAACGGCGCTGGTCTCGGCATCGAAGTAGGCCTTGCAGTCGTAATCATGGCGACGATTCTCGACCGGCTCACTCAGTCGGCTGCGCGTCGCATGCAGGCACCTGCGGCTCAGTAAGTCCGTTATCTGGTACCTACCAAGTACGCTTTCTGCTGTGAGACGCCTCCTCGCAGTCGCCCTCGGCGCACTCGCCCTCTCACTTGTTGCACCAACCAACTCAACAAGTGCAGCGACGAGTTCATGCAAGAAGGTCGGTTTGACGAAGACCGTGAGTGGCACGAAGTTCACCTGTCGTCTCGTCTCCAAGAAGCGTGTATGGGTGAAGGGCCCAGCGGGCAAGTCGCCAACGACGACCGTCCCGAAAGGTCCAGCACCAACTGTCTCGCCCGACACTGCATTCGCCTCGACGAATGAGTGCAAGTTGAAGTCATTTGACAGTGCGTTCAGTCTCGGATTTCCTCGACCGAGCTTTCGCGGTTCAATGTCGACACCTCGAATCTTGATCATTCCAGTTCAGTTCACCGACACAGGGACTAATGCTCGTAATTATCAGGAGACTTTTGAGGGATTCAACAAGGCTGCTGCCTATTACAAAGCCCAGTCATTCGGACGAACGAACATCACCTTTGAATGGACGCCAGTCGATCCAGCAACGAATAAGCCAGCGATTCTCCGAATGCCCTTCACGGCGAGCGATGAGGGTCTTTATGGAACCCCCTGTGCGCAATGTGATCGCACCGAGTTGATGAAGAAGATGCTCGCAACTGCTCCAGCATCCTGGAACGTCGGGTCATACGACTCCGTCGTAGCCCTGTTCGATGATCGAAGAATCATCGCCACCGGGGTGGCCTTTCGACACTCACCGGAGTATCCGGCGCCAAACGCACCATGGGCGCAGCCACTGCCATCGGCTTCAGGAGATGTCCATTCCTCCGCAATGGTCGCGCCTGGAAATCAAATTACTGATCCCGGCCTTTGATT
>JALRJT010000160.1 GCA_023254985.1 Ilumatobacteraceae bacterium
CGATTGTGAACGGCGTGTGAAGTTCCACTCGGTCGCCGTGGGGTCGGTCGTAGCCTGATCTCGTGGCGTCCTCGACTACCCGCACGCTTTCGCTTTGCCTGGCCCAGATCAATCCGACGGTTGGCGACGTACACGGCAATGCAGCAAAGGCTCTCGCCGCCTACCGATCCGCAGATGAGGCGGGGTGTGACCTCGTCGCGTTTCCCGAGCTCACCCTCACTGGATATCCACCGGAAGATCTCGTGCTCAAGGCTGGGTTCGTCGCCGACAATCAGACCTGGCTCGAGGACTTCGCCGCAAAAACGGGGGACTGTATCGCGGTCATCGGATTCGTCGATGGGGAAGATGGCGTGTTGTACAACGCTTCGGCGATCTGTCACCGGGGCCGGGTGGTGCATCGCTACTACAAGAACTTGTTGCCCAACTACAGCGTGTTCGACGAGGAACGATATTTCACCCCAGGCGATGACGCGCGCGACGCTGCCACGATCTATCGCATCGGCGGAGCGCTCGTCGGCGTGACGATCTGTGAAGACATCTGGAGTCCCGTCGGTCCGGTCGCCGCGCAAGCTCGCGCCGGAGCCTCACTTGCGGTCAGCATCAACGCCTCGCCATTCCATCGCGGTCGCCTAGACGAACGCACGAAAATGATCGTAGAACGTGCAAAGTCGACCGGTTGCACGATCGCGTACGTCAATCAGATGAGTGGTCAGGACGAACTGGTTTTCGACGGCGGAAGCATGGTCGTCGGTCGTGACGGATCGGTGTTGGCGCGCTCGCCACAATTCGAGGAACATCTGCTCGTGACTTCGGTCGAGTTGCCGCTCGCGCAACCAGCCGCACACGCCACGGTGATCGACATCACTGATGCGCCGCGAGGTGGGTCAACTCACCACGCTGCGACACTTGCACCAGTCCTCGATGACCGTGCACAGATTTATGGCGCACTCGTCGTCGGCACTCGCGACTATGTGCGCAAGAACGGTTTCTCCGACGTCGTCATCGGACTCTCTGGGGGCATCGACTCTGCGCTGGTCGCGGCCGTTGCTGTCGATGCATTGGGTGCAGAGCACGTGCACGGGGTGTCGATGCCATCGCGCTATTCGAGTGAGGGGTCACGAAGCGATGCGGCAGCCCTCGCGTCGAACCTTGGGATCGAGATGCGAACGATTTCGATCGAGCCGGCTTTTGCTTCGTATCTCGAGATGACATCGGAGACCTTCGCCGGGCGAGCCGCCGATCTGACGGAAGAGAACCTGCAGAGCCGCGTGCGCGGCACCACGTTGATGGCATTGTCGAACAAGTTCAACTGGATGGTGCTGACGACCGGCAACAAGAGCGAGCTCGCCGTTGGTTACTTCACGCTGTACGGCGATTCCGTCGGTGGCTATGCAGTCATCAAGGACGTGTTGAAGACGACGGTCTATGACCTGTGCGCATTCGTCAACGAGCGCGCCGGGCGAGAGATCATTCCGAGTGCGATCATCACCAAGCCACCTTCGGCCGAGTTGCGACCCGACCAGCGCGACGACCAGTCGCTACCGCCATACGAGGTGTTGGATCCGATCCTCGAGTTGTACGTCGAGCGAGACCGCACGGCAGCTGAGATCATCTCCATGGGACACGATGAGGCACTCATGCGTCGGATCGCGCGACTCGTCGACATGAACGAATACAAGCGTCGGCAGGGCCCGCCCGGGGTGCGCGTGACGCGCAAGGCATTCGGCAAGGATCGACGACTGCCGATCACCAACGGCTATCGCGGCTAGTTAATCGACGTGCGCGCCGCCGCGTCGGCGGAACGCGAGGATGCACAGTGCGCCAAGCACGCCGAAAACTGCGCCGATGAGCGCCGGTGCAGCGATGCCGTACTGCGAGTAACTCGTCGTGGCGACTCGCGCCATCACGGCGCGTCCGACGGTGCCTGCGCCAAGCACCCAACCAAGGCCGGCTCCCGGATTGTTCGGCACGAGTTGAGTCGCGACCGGGAGCAAGCTCACGACGGAGAATTCGAAGCCCATGAAATAGATGATCACGGCCACTACACCGACCATCAGATTCGAGCCACCGAGTGCGAGCAGGATTCCAGAGGGAACGATGAGTAATGCGCCGAGGGCGATGCTGTTTTCCTTGCCCCACGTGTCAGTGAGACGCGCAGATGACGTGGACGCGACGAGTTCGATACCGCCGACGAGGAACCCGACGGCGGAGATTCGCGCGGCTCCGAACCCGAAGTCGTCCTCGAGCCATGCACCAAAAGTCACGAAGAGGTTCTGTGCACTCGCCATGATGCAAAACATCGTCGCCACGACGAGCCATGCTCGATCCGTGATGCGCCTCGGTGCTCCATGCACGTGGTCGTGGGTGGAGCGCGGTTGTGCATTGATGC
>JALRJT010000042.1 GCA_023254985.1 Ilumatobacteraceae bacterium
CCCTACGACGATTTCATCCTCGCCAAGTCCCTCGTGCCAACACCTCCACTGGCCGACGACGACTACGAAGACGACTTGTTCCGCGGCATTCGGGCCGTGCGCTAGTTACTTCGCCCGCATCGCCTCGCGGAGGTGGCGGTAGCCAATCAAGGTCGCGCCACTCGCATCGATCAGTTCACGCAACTTTGCGTCGTGCACGACAAGTTCGTAGTCGTCGATCCAGCCACTCGACGCGTCTCCGAGGGCACGAATCTCTGGAGTGTCGACGCAAGGTTGCACGTGAATCTCGGTGACGCCGGGCTGCAGGTTTTCGAACGCGCGATAGACGCGTGCGCGTGAACCGCCGCGCCAGTCGTGGTCGAAGTGGTCAGGGAACACGATGCCTTCTTCGGCGGCGAGTGCGCGGAAAGGGAAGCCGGCCTGTGCTTCGGTGATTGTGCTCGGCAGACGAATCGGGAGGGCGAACTCAACAGCAACCTCGAGATAGACGTCGAAAAACTCTGGTCGCAAGGTGATCGACGTGAGGTGTGGTGCGAGGTGCGTGACGTCGAGGCCCCACTCGAGAGCGCGCGCGACCTGTGCGCGACACTCGCGCAACACCTCTTGGGTGTCGGCATGTTCCCAGAGGTCATCGATCGTGCGCGGGAAGCCACCTTCGCCCGACAGGAGAGACGGTGACTGGGTGAGTGGTCCCCAGCGGTAGTTGGAATGTTCGCTGTTCAGCGTGAGGTGCACGCCGATGTCCTCGCCCGAGTACATCGAGACCGCATCACGGGCCCACGGTGCGGGGACCATCAGTGAGGCGCAGGTGGCAACGCCCTTGCGTAGCGCGTCGTAGACACCGGCATTGGCGGCCTGGAACGCACCAAGGTCGTCACACGAGATGATGACGAGCTTGGCGCTCGGTGCATGACCGAGACGCTCGTTCAACGTGGGCGCCGACATGCTCACAACGCTACTGGGGGCATGCGCCCCACAGCCCCAATCCTGCGTTACGTGCGACGAGTTCGGCGTCGGCGAACTGGACGTGGAACATCGGCGTGTCGTCGAAGGGCATCGCCTTCCCATAACCCTCGGCAATCAGCGACAGATTGATGAAGAGCTCGTCCGAGACGCGATACACGTAGGCGAGCAAGCGTCCGTAGCGATCGCGCGTCGTCGCATCGCGCTCGAGTCGCACGACGGTGTCGTCGCTGAGAAGTTCTTTCGTGCGCGCGGAGGCCTCAGGGCCGAAGCATTCGACGGGTTTGTTCGGCGCGACGGTCTCCGGTGTATTGACACCAATCAAGCGCACCGTTTCGGTCTTCGTGCCAAGTCGCACGCCGATGGTGTCGCCGTCGATCACGTTCGTGACGCGACCCGTGCCGGCAGGGAAGTCGTCACCACCACACCCTGCGACGAAGACGACGAGAGTGAGGAGAACGACGAGTCTGCGCACGCCACGATGTGTGTTCGGGGTGGTCAAGTACTCTGTCGCCATGACGTCAACTCCCCTCAATCTTGGTCGCCTCGGCATCTGGACCTGGACGCTCGATGGACATCCGATGGCGCAGTCCCAGGATGCAGTGCGCGAACTCGAAGAACTTGGTTTCGGTGCCGTATGGATTCCCGAGGCCGTCGGACGCGAGCCATTCGCGTCAGCGGCGTTGTTGCTGGCGGGAACGAAGAAGATCGTCGTCGCGACCGGAATCGCCTCGATGTATGCCCGCACCGCAGTCACGATGCAGGCGGGACAGAAGACCTTGACTGAGGCGTTCCCCGATCGATTCCTCCTCGGCATTGGCGCGAGCCACGGGAACATGGTGAAGGCGTTGCACAAGCAGTCATATGACAAGCCGTACTCGGCGATGGTCGAGTACCTCGACACGATGGATTCGGGAATGTTCGTCGCCCAGGCGCCGTCCACGCCGACGCATCGCGTGCTTGCGGCACTCGGTCCGAAGATGGTGAAGCTCTCAGGTGAGCGTGCCGATGGCGCGCATCCTTATTTCACGACGCCTGACCACACGAAGGTCGCGCGCGAGATCCTCGGTGCTGGTCCGACACTCGCCCCCGAGCAAGCGGTGATCTTCGAGACTGATCCTGCCAAGGCGCGCGAGATCGCCCGCAAGTTCATGGGTACCTATACGCGCCTTCCGAACTACGCGAACAACTTGCTACGCCATGGGTTCACCGAAGACGACATCAAGGGACCCAACGGTCAGTCGAGCGATCGACTAGTCGATGCGATTTGTGCGTGGGGAACGCTCGATCAGATCGCCAAGCGCATCAAAGAGCACTTCGATGCTGGTGCGTCACACGTGTGCGTTCAAGTGTTGCGCGACGACTTGGTTGCACTTCCGCAAGAGGAGTGGCGCGAACTCGCGACGCTTATTCCGTCGTTCAGTAAGTAGTTCGTCAGAACCCGAGCACGCGCTTTTGTA
>JALRJT010000198.1 GCA_023254985.1 Ilumatobacteraceae bacterium
GTAGGGCCACCATCGGAAACAGTGAGCATGTTGACGCCACGACGATCGTGCGCAACATCTGACTCGAGGTGAAGCGAGCCGACAGTCGGCCGTAGGAAAATGAACTGATCACCACGCCGAACGCGAGTGAAGCGAGGAGCAAGCCGAGTCCACTCGGGTTGTCAATCGACTCAAAATGCGCCGGAAAGATCACGGTGTCGATCGGCATGTAGAGACCGCTCAGAACGACAAATGTCAGTGTGAGACCAAGGAGTGCACGATCCCCAACGATGACTCTGAAACCACCCCGTAGTGATTCAAAGAATGGCTCGTGCCCATCGGCGTGGGCGACGGCCTTGCCGTGCTCGTCGTTGACTTTCATGATGGACACCGCGATGGCAGCCACACCAAAGAACACGGCGGTCACCACGAAGGATGCCATCGGGCCGCTCCACTCGATGCACGCCGCACCGATCGCAGGACCGACCATCCAACCAATCGCAAAGAGGCCCTCGTGACGACCATTCGCCGCATCCACACCGATCCCCGATGCCGTCGCCGCATTCGGAATGAGCGACTTGCGCGCGGTGTACCCAGCGGGGTCGAAGACAGCGCCGAAGATCGCGATAGCCACGATCCACCAATACGTCAGATCTCCAATTGCGTTCACGAGGACGAACAGGAGCACGGAGACGAGCGACATCAGGTCGGAAAAGACCGAAACGACCCGACGGCCCAATCGGTCAATGAGGCCGCCCACGATCGGAGACACCACGATTCCCGGGATTGATACAAGTGCTGCGAGCAGTCCCGCTCGCCCAGCGGAGCCCGTTTCTTCGAGAACGATCCACGGCACCGTGATCATCACGACACCGTTGGAAACGCCTGAGACGACGTTTGCGAGCTGCAACAACGGAAATGCAGCGCGACTCTTCACCTGTCACAGCGTAACTGTCGACTCTTCACGACAGACTGTGTCCCATGTCCAGCATCGTCGTGAGCGAACTCGAGTACGGCCCACCAGGTGCCGACCAGTTGTTCTTCGACGTGAGTTTCAAAGTTTCGCCGGGCGAACACGCTGCACTGGTTGGTGCAAACGGCGTTGGCAAGTCGACGATCCTGCGCATCTTGACCGGCGAGATCGAGGCGGATGGCGGCGAGTTCTCCATCGGTGGATCGATGCTGTACATGACCCAGGACGTCGGCATGTCGCGACCGAACGACACGCTTCGCGAAATGCTCATCGAAGTGGCGCCGAAGGCGCTGCGTGACGCGGGCCGAGCACTCGTCGCCGCTGAGCGTGCCCTCGCCTCGGGTGATGACGACGGCATGGGGTATGCGACCGTGCTGTCGGACTGGGGCGACCTTGGCGGATACGAACTCGAGACTCGTTGGCAAGCCTCTGCTCAGCGCAGTGTGAAGACCCCGGTTGACGACTTCTCTACGCGGCTGGTTTCCGAGCTGTCTGGTGGCGAGCGAAAGCGACTCGTCCTCGACTTGCTGTTGACCTCGGGTGCCGATGTGCTGCTCCTCGACGAGCCGGACAACTACCTCGACATCCCGACTCGACAGTGGCTAGAGGAGCAACTTCGCGAATGTCAGTCCACGATCCTGATGGTGAGCCACGACCGCACGCTCCTCGAGCGTTGCTCGACGAAGATCATTGCCATCGAAGGCTCGGGGTGCTGGGTCCACGGCGGCTCATATGCCACGTATCCAGAGGCTCGCGAAAGACGTCAAGAATTACTCGGTGACCACTTGAAGCGCTGGCAGGAAGAAGAACGACGCCTCTTCCACCACATGAAGATCATGAAGCAGCGCGCGGCGCA
>JALRJT010000116.1 GCA_023254985.1 Ilumatobacteraceae bacterium
AATCCGAGATTCGCGTGTCGCATGGTCTGATCGTGGATCCATCGATACATGTCGCGTTGAAGTGACAGGAATCCGTGTACGTCGTCGGTTCCCCAACGAGGCCAGTTGTGCGAAGTGAACATCACCTCGGTTCGAGAACCGAACAGCTCGATCGCCTCGTTGATGTACTTCGACCACGAGAGAGAGTCGCGCACCAGAGCTCCGCGGATGGGCACGAGGTTGTGCATCGTGTGCGAACAGTTCTCGGCCATGCACAGCGCGCCAAAGTCAGGGAAGAAGAAGTTCATTTCCGCTGGGGCTTCCGTCTCGGGAGTGAGCTGGAACACGATGCGCACGCCATCGACGACGAGTTCCTCGCCAGTGCGATGGATCTCGATGGTTGGAGCGATCAGTCCCGGTGCACCGATCGGAATCGAATTCCCGAGCCCACAGTCCACATGCCCAGTTGGATCGGCTTCGAGGAATGGGCCGAATTGGTAAGTCGCACGTCGGGCCATTGCAGGTCCAGCGATGATGTTTTCTCCGATCGTCTCAGCAAGGAATCCCTCGGGGGCAATCACCGAACACTTCCCGTCGCGCACCTCTTCGTCACTCGTCACTCCAAACACTCCCCCGAAGTGATCCGCATGGGAGTGCGTATAGATCACCGACACGACCGAACGATGTCCAAGGTGCTCCGTGATCAATTCAAACGCCGCACGCGCAGTCGCCGTCGTCGTCAGCGGATCGACCACGATCCAGCCCGATGCACCACGAATGAAGGTGATGTTGGAGATGTCGTAGCCACGCACCTGCCAGACACCGTCACACACTTCGAACAACCCGTGATGGGCGTTCAACGTCGCATGGCGCCACAAATGCGGATTGACGGTGTCCGGTGTGTCGCGACCGTCACGCAAGAATTCGTACCTCGAAGTGTCGTGGGCGACGCGACCGTCACCATCGACAATCGGTGAATCGAGTGACGCAATGAACCCACGGCGTACGCGCTCGAGGTCAGCCGGGTCGAACACTCGATCACCAAGTGCGTTTGCCGTCCTGGTGTGCGAACTCGCTGCTTTACCGACCATGTCAGTTCGCCTTCAGATTCTTGGCGAGGTGTGCACCGGCGAGTGCAATTGCGGCTGCACCGTCGTCCAGCAATTCCGACATCGAAAAGAACGCATGGATTTGACCCTGGAATCGCGTCAACGACGTCGGCACACCGAGTTCGGCAAGGCGCGCGGCGTACTGCTCGCCTTCGTCTCGAAGGGGGTCATACTCTGCCGTGATCACGGCCGCGGGTGGAGTCGCTGCCAATTCAGCATCACTGGCCCGAAGTGGGGACAACCGAGCATCGCCAATCACCGATTGATCACCGTCGGTGTAGTGCTGGAAGAACCAGCGCATCGAGTCCGCGGTGAGGAAATACCCGTTGGCGTTGTCGACATAACTCTGTGTGTCCGACTGTGCATCAGTCACCGGATAGATCAATAGCTGAAACTTGAGTGTGACACCGCCAAACAACGCGACGACGGCCGCCAAGTTGCCACCGGCTGAATCCCCCGCGACCGCCAAACGATCTGGATCAACTCCGAGCTGCGATGCATGCGCATGAGCCCAGCGAGTGGCATTCACTGCGTCTTCAACCGCGGCAGGAAAGCGATGCTCTGGAGCAAGTCGATAGTCCACGGCGAGCACGGCATGCCCCGACGTAGTGGCCAACTTACGGCAGACGTCATCGTGGGAGTCGAGGTCACCGATCACGAACCCTCCCCCATGGAAGTACACGCACAACCCGGTGCGCTCGAGCGTTGGGCGATAGAGGCGAGCCGGAACACCTCCGGCGTCCACGTCACGAACTTCTGGTAACTCGACCGTGGAGATGGTGCGCATCGCCGCGTACCCGGCGCGGGCCTGGTCAACGCTTTGTTCGGACAACGGTGGGTTTCCGAGCGACGACAAGAAGGCAAGCAATTGCGCGGTCTGCTGGTGAAGAGCCATGCCCCCATCATCGCAGAGGCACCCAGTTGGGGATCCACTGGAAACACCTCCGCTTTGGCCCTTGCGGGCAGACCGTCCTCTTGGTAACCAGCAGATGACGGGTAGATGAACTAGATTCCCACCGTGATTTATGACCCTCATTTGGGACTCATCTTCATCAAGACCTTGAAGGTTTCGGGGTCTTCGTTCGAAGCGGCAATCGCACCGCTCCTCAGCGAACTGGCCGTCGTCACGATCAATGAATCCTGGACTTCCGATGGGAAGTCAGTCGACTCAATTGCCCTTCGCCGAACGTCGTGGCTCCCACTCCGACGCCTCATTCCCCAGATCCTCCGCCATCGCACGGAAGCCCGCCACATCCCGAGCGACATACTTCGCAGTCGTGGACCCCGTCATGAAGCGTTCTCGATCGAAAAAGACCACATGTCCGCCGACGACATCCGTTCGCAGATTGGACATGCAGAGTGGAACCGATGCACCAAGGTCGAGATTGCCCGCAATCCGTACGAACGAATCGTGTCGTACTACTTCATGAAACGTAGACAGTCATCGAATCCTTCGACGTTTCTGCCATTTGGGGAGTGGCTCGCCTTAAATCCCGAAGCCATCGTGAAGAACGAACGGCTCGTGTCGGTAACACAACCAGACGGCACAACACGGCCAGACATTGACATGGTGCTCTACTACGAAGACATGGATCAAAGCCTTCAGACTTTTGCTACACGGTTTGGGCTCGATGCGGAACTATTAATCAGTCGGTATCGATCAACAACAATTCACTCAGAATACCGACCACGTGATAACTCAGGACGGGCGGAAAGCATCATTGATGCTCGTTCGAAACAACTTATCGACTTGCTCATCGCACGACGTTTTGATCGTCTTGGGTACAGACACGAGGTCGAAAACGTCATTCCGATAAGTCGAACGAAGCCCAATACTGAAAATACGCAGTCGAGCCGCATCGCAAATTAAGAATTTCGATTCACTCCTTGAGCTCCCACGTGGCCGTGGATTTCGCGCGTCAGTCGCTCGACCTTGATGGTGAGCTCGTGGATCACCCTCGTGAGTTCGAGGTTCTCCTTGTCAATTTCAAAGGTGTGCACCGCAAGTTCAGCCGAGATCTGATCCGCGCGTTTCGCAGCAATCAACAGGATCGCGCCCTGCATTGCCGCGATGCACGACAAGACGAGGTTGAGCAGGATGAAGGGGTACGGGTCGAAACCGGTATCCCGATTGAACGCCATCCATGCAGCGAGGAAAACGAGCGCCACGAAAACGAACAGCCATGAACCCATTCCATTGCGCATGCGATCCGCTGCTCGTTCGCCTCGCGTGAGGCGCTCACCACTGCGCACGTGTGGATGCGACTTCCACCGCGACATTTGTCCTCCTTCGCTCTGGGTCACTATGAACGGTAGCGAAGCATCAGAACTATGACACCACGACGACTGCACCACGAATGATCTCTACAGACATTTCATGATGACCAACGAGTGCATCAAGGTTTTCCAATTCGTGTGTTGTCCCACCAATTTGCACCGTTGCACCTCCAGCAAGGGCGACGGCGCACATCGCAACGACCTGCGAGCCTTCGAGCACCACGTGATATCCACGATGCGGTGCTCCGTCGCGCACCATCAAGTTGATCGCCTTCATCGGCCCGTCGATCAACTGCGCAACGACCTGCGCATCACCCCTGAAGTGCGTCACTGAACGCGAACCACATCGATGCTCGATGCCGTCGATGGTGAGGACGACTCCGTTCCCCTCACCGACACAAAAGAACCGATCGACACCAGGAAAGCTAGAAAACGGCACGTCCGTCGTAATGTCCGCTGACGACAGTCGCCAGCCCCAACCATCCGGCAATGGACCATCGGCTGCGATCTCGTATTGCACACCGAGACCATTGCGCCACGGCACACCCGGGCGGTCCAGTGCGCGCTGGACGATCATGGACAGTAACGATTTCCTTTATCACGAAACATCTGGGCGTCGGCAAGCTGCTTGTCGGTGATCCCGACCGCAGTCGTCGCGTCAATTCCACAAATGACGGCATTCGTCATGATCGCGTTCGTGAAATTGGCACCTGTAATTAATGCACCGGTCAGGTTTGCTCCCGTGAGGTTTGCACCGGTCAAGTCGGCATTCGTGAGATTGGTACGAATGAGCACCGTCTGCTTCAAATTCGCTCGCACGAGCGACGCACCCGAAAGATCCGCCACACTGAAGTCGGTGAATTCCAGTTTGAGGAGCGAGAAATCCACGCCGACGAGGTTGGCGAACTGACACTTGAGCAGGGTCACACACTGAAGATCGACTTCGGGAATAGTCGTTGTCGTCGTCGTTGTCTCGATTGTCGTCGGCACCGACGTATCTTCCACCTCGACGACGGTCGTGGCGACGACGGTCGTCACATCCGTATCCGGCGAGCCCGACGGCGTCGAGTCCATCGAGCACGCCGCAAGGATCATCCCGAGCAGGACGAAATAAGTAGCACCACGACGGGGAGTCATGAACAAAGCCTAGGCTGGCACGCGATGTCGACGAGCCATACTTCGCCTCAGTGGGGAACTCCCGACATGGTCTCGCGTCTCACTCGCGTCCTCGTGCGCACACCAACGACGACGGGAAATTTCGTCGAAGACGGTCACTGGCGAATGCCGGATCTCGAAGCACTGCTGCGCGAACACGATGAGTTCGTTGCACTGCTCACCTCGCTCGGGTGCGATGTCGAGGTCGCTGCACCGATTGACGGACTCGTCGACGCCGTGTACATGCACGACCCGATGATCATGACTCCACACGGGGCGATCTTGCTCAACATGGCCAAGCCAATCCGTTCTCCTGAGCCTGCACAATTCCGCAAGGACCTCGAGCGACTCGGTGTGCCGATCCTCGGTCAACTCAGCGCACCTGGTGTCGCCGACGGTGGCGACAAGGTGTGGCTTGATGCCACGACGCTTCTCATCGGCCACGGCTATCGCACGAACCAGGCTGGCATCGACCAGATCCGCGACCTGCTCGCACCACACGGCGTCGAGGTACTCTCCTTCGACCTGCCGCACTACGAGGGCCCTGGTGCGGTGCTGCATCTCATGTCGGTGCTCTCCCCGATCGCCCACGATCTCGCAGTCGTCTACGAGCCACTCGCTCCCGTCAGGTTGTTGCAGTTCCTCGAGTCACGAGGCATTCGCTGGATTCCTGTGAGCGAGCGGGAAATGCTGACACAGGGCGCGAACATCTTGACCATCAAACCGAATGTCGTCGTACTGGCAGCGGGCAATCCTGAAATCGAGGCGGCACTCCGCGAAGCGGGCGTCGAGGTCCATGTGTTCAATGGTGCGAACGTCGCCGTCAAAGGCGACGGCGGCCCGACCTGTCTCACCGCACCACTTACTCGCGTCACCGCCTAGGAGGAAACCATGGCAGAGTTCACCGATCGAGTCGCGATCGTCACCGGATCATCGAGTGGCATCGGCGAAACGATCGCCAAGACTCTCGGCGCCCTTGGCGCACACGTCGTCGTCAACTCGGCCACCTCGGTCGAGGCGGGCAAGCGCGTCGCATCAGAGATTGGGTCGAATGCGACCTACATCCAGGCCGACATCGCAGACAAACAGGCTGGTCAACGCCTCATCGACGAAACAGTCTCACGCTACGGACGCCTCGACATCCTAATCAACAACGCTGGTTGGACGACGCTCGTCGACCATCGCAACTTGGATGCGCTCACCGACGACATCTTCGACAAAACCTTCGACGTCAACGTGACCGGCACGTGGATGCTGACCAAGTACGCCCTCGAGCACCTGAAGAAGAGTGACGCGGGCAACGTAGTGACCATCACCTCGATCGCCGGCGTGCGCCCGGTCGGGAGCTCCATCGCCTATGCGATGTCGAAGGCCGCGCTCAATCACATGACCTTGCTCTTGGCAAAGTCACATTCACCGGTGCGCTTCAACGCGGTCGCCCCTGGGCTGGTGGAGACCCCGTGGACCAAGGACTGGCAGAACCAGCACGACGGAGTGCGGGCGATCGCCCCGCTCCACCGTTCGGCGACGCCCCAGGATTGCGCCGAGGCAACCCTGGCACTGCTGCGCAACACCTATGCCACGGGCCAGATTCTGGTGGTCGACGGGGGCCTTACTCTTGCGATGTAGTGTCCGTCGTCATCAAATTGTCATAACTCTGTAACTGGTTCAGAGATACAAAGCCGTGACGGATGTATCAGGCTGGATGAGGGCCTACTACGAGACCTCCCGGCTTCGGGGCCCGAGTTGGAGGAACAACGACTCAATGGAAGAAATGACAGGACTGGTTACCAGTAACCCGGACCTCGTATACAACGCGCTCTCGTTCGCCACGGCGACCTTGGGAATTGCGTTCGTGTACTTCTTGGTCTCGCGTAATCGCATTGCCCCCGCCTACCGCAGCGCGGTGACGATGTCGGCAATGATTTGCGGTATCGCCGCATATCACTACTGGCGTATGTTTACGAACTTTGCCGAAGGCACTTGGAACGAGGGCTACCGCTATGCGGACTGGCTGCTCACCGTGCCCCTACTCGTCGCTGAACTCGTCGTGGTCTCGGGCGTGTCGAAGGCCGTCGCCAAGAAGGTGACGCCACGACTCATCGTCGGAGCATTGCTCATGATCGCCACCGGATACCCGGGCGAAGTTGCAGCTCACGGCTCGACCGAGCGCACCGTGTGGGGAGCCATCTCTGGCCTCTTCATGCTGTATGTGCTGTACGAGTTGTTCGCAGGCGAAGTCGGCAAGGCACTGAAGAGCCAGGCCGGCGAAGTCGGCAAGAAGTTGAACAACGTTCGCTACTTGTTGCTGTTCACCTGGGGCATCTACCCGATCTTCTACATCCTCGGCGATGAGAAGAGCTGGTTGGCAAAGCAGATCGGCCTCAGCGTCGAAGAAGCAGCCACCGTCATCCAGGTCGGCTACTCGGCATCTGACGTGCTCGCGAAGGCCGCTTACGGTCTCGTGATCATGTCGATCGCACTCGCCCGCAGCGAGTCAGAGGGTTACCGCGCCGCCTAGTGCGACACGAGTGTCGAAAAAGCCCCGGGGAAACCCGGGGCTTTTTCATTTGTCGGAAAGTGCTCGCCGCAGGAAATCGAGCGCACTGATCACGCTCAACTGACGCATCTGATCTCTCACACCCGGCAACTGCAGTGTGCGCGACTGCGTCGAACCATCGGGCATTGCTAGCCCCACACACAACGTTCCCGGCTTCACGCCATCTTGCTCCGCGGGACCGGCCACGCCCGTAAGTGCGAGGCCCACATCGGCGCCGAGCACCCGCTTCGCGCCGACTGCCATTTCGACCGCCGTTGACTCATTGACCACGGGACCACGTGTGACCCCGAGGACATCGAACTTCACCTCACTCGCATAGGACACGATCGAGCCGCGCAGCACGTCACTCGAACCGGGAACATTGGTGAGTCGCCCAGCAACGAGACCACCAGTGACTGACTCGGCAAGGCCAAGTGACAGTCCGAGTGAACGCATCTGATCCAGGACGACCGATTCCATCGTGTCGGCGTCCACGCCGAAGACGACGTCGCCAACGACTTCCCGGACGCGCAGATCCCACGTATCGAGAAGGTCCTTCACCGCGTCATTCGAGTCGGCCTTCGCAGTGAGCCGCACCTTGATTCCTTCCCAGCCGCTGGCGAGGAACGCGAGCGTCGGATTGCCGATGCGATCGAGTTCCT
>JALRJT010000143.1 GCA_023254985.1 Ilumatobacteraceae bacterium
CGACATGATCGAGGAGATCACCGCGCGATGCGTCGACACGGCACCCTTCGGCCGACCGGTGGTGCCACTCGTGTAGAGGATGGTGGCATCGTCGTCCGGATGGATGTCGGCGCCGGGATGCTTGTCGCCAAGCGGCAACACGTCCTCCCACTTGTCGACACCTGCGGGAAGCGGCTTGTCGGATCGCACGACGAGCACCTTGATGCCTCGCTTGGCACACGATGCAGCACCGATATCGAAGCGCTGTTGGTCACAGATCAAGACGGTCGCACCCGAGTCTTCGAGAGCGAAGTCCATCTCGTCTTCGGTCCACCACGAGTTCATCGACACGTTGATCGCACCCGAGGAGATGATGGCGGCGAACGACATCACCCATTCCGGGTAGTTGCGCATGGCTACGGCGACGCGATCGCCCTTCTTCACGCCGTAGGTGTTGACGAGCAGGCTTGCGAGCGCGTCCACGTAGTCCATCGTCTTGGTAAACGTCCAGGTCTCTCCCTCATAGACGAGGAATGGTTTGTCGCCGTGGTTGCGAGCGTTGGCGAACACGAGCCCAAGATGTGGTGGTGCGTGCTTGAAGATCTTCATCTTCACGCCGCGAACTTCACCGTCGATCAACTCGAACATCTGACCAGGTGCGGTCACTGCAAGGTTGGCCTCGTCCCACGTCATTGCCATGATGTTTTCCCCCGAAAATCGCCTGCCAGCAATCTAGGCGTCACCGTGGAGCTGAGGGGAATTGAACCCCTGGCCTGTACATTGCGAACGTACCGCTCTGCCAACTGAGCTACAGCCCCGTATGTGCGACCAAACCCTATCGGGGTCTGGGAAAGAACTCCCTAGCGACGACGGAACTGGCTGAGATAACGCTCGTTGTCTCGCTTCACCCGCGTCTGCACGAGCACATAGCAGTAGCCGATGAGCACGAGCAGGCTCACGGTGAACGTGTAGAGGAAGAACGAGTTGCCCCCGGTCGTGGCGGCAAGGAAGAGCGACACGACGGTGGCTCCAAAGAGACCGACGACGATGTTCTGACGGCGCTGGCGCTGCATCTCGGCCATCGAGCGATACATCGGGGCACGGTGCGCTCGGGTTCCCTCAGGACGCACCAGGGCTCCGGTCAGACCACCACCACGGTGCATGCGGGTCTGCTGGACACGACGCTGGCCGGATGGTGCGAGCGGACGAACAAGATTGCGAGGCATGCCACCGGCGTTTTCCAACGAGTTGAGCTGACGACGGAACTGGGTCACCGAGTTCGCCGGCGAACCGTTCAGCTTGGCGCGAACGAGCGGCGGAAGAAGTACGGCCATCCAGGCGGCACCGACGATGATCAGAATCAGCTTGCTCATGGGTTAGATGAGTGTATTACGGAATTGCTACAAAAACGACGCTTTGGCCCCCGGCTGGACCTGAAAACCCCGCAGATTCAGGGTTTGGCCACGGCTCGACCTAGGACTCCTCGCGCAGATAATGACCCTGGCGACCGCCCGATTTTTCCCACAGGGCGAGCTCCCCGATGACCATCGCCCGGTCGGCGCTCTTACACATGTCATAGATGGTCAGGGCCGCCACGGCACAGGCGTGCAGGGCCTCCATCTCGACACCCGTGCGCTCGACGGTGTCGACCTGGGACTCGATCGCGATGTGGTCGTCACCGATCTCGAAGTTGATGTGCACGGCTCCGACGAGGAGCGGATGGCAGAGCGGGATCATGTCGCTCGTGCGCTTGGCGGCCTGGATGCCCGCGATTCGGGCCACGGCGAGCACGTCGCCCTTCTTCACCTCACGGTTGGTGATGGCGCGGGTGGTCTCTGGATTCATGAACACCTTGCAGCGCGCGATCGCTCGACGATGCGTCGGCTCCTTCGGGGTGACGTCCACCATCCGCGCACGGCCGAGTGGGTCGAGGTGGGAGAACTCCAGATCACTCATCGTCATCCACCGATCTGACTCATCGTGCGGCGCGGTCGCACGAAAGCGACGTTGCCGATGTTGTGTCCCGCCCACTTCGTGCCCACGGCGCGTCGAATCTCTGCAGCAAGTTCGTCATCAGTGGCACCGTTGCGCAACAGCGCACGCAGATCGAACTCGGTGGTGGCGAAGAGACACGTGCGGAACTGGCCGTCTGCGGTGATGCGCACGCGATCGCAGTCGCCACAGAATGGCTTGGTCACCGACGGGATGACGCCGATCGTGCCCCTGCCGTCGAGGTATCGCCAGCGATCAGCCGGTGCGGCTCCACGCGCAGGAACCTGCTCGAGCGGATAGACCTCGGCAATCTTGGCGACGATCTCGTCCTGCCCGACAACCTGGGAGAGGTCCCACGTGGCTTGCGCGTCGAGCGGCATGAATTCGATGAATCGCACCTCCACCCCACGCTCGCGACCGAAGGTGGCGAGATCCACGATCTCGTCGTCGTTGACGCCGCGCTGCACGACTGCATTCACCTTGACGGGATCGAAGCCGGCGTCGATCGCCGCATCGATGCCGTCAAGTACGTGGGCAAGTTCGTCGCGGCGAGTCATCGCCGCGAAGCGATCCGCGCGCAGGGTGTCGAGGCTCACGTTGATTCGCTTCAGACCCGCGTCGCGCAATTCGTCGGCGATCAGTCGAAGTGTCGCACCATTGGTCGTGATCGCGAGATCGATCGGCTGGCCAGCGCGTGGCGACGAGGCATCCTTCGGCACGACGAGTTGTGCGAGCTTGTCGATCAGCACTGGCAGGTGTGCCCGCATGGTGGGTTCCCCACCCGTGATGCGGATGCCATCCACACCGAAGTGGCCGACGCAGACGGCGGCCAGACGACGCATCTCCTCGTAGGTCAACACGTCCGCCCGAGGAAGCCACTTCATCCCCTCGGCGGGCATGCAATACGTGCAGCGAAAGTTGCAGCGATCGGTGATGGAGATGCGCAGATCGCGCACCGTGCGGCCATATGGGTCGATCAGGTCCACACAGCAAGCCTACGGCTCACGCCGACACAGCTGTTAGTCGATCAAGAGCACGTCAACGTCAGCGCCCGCGGTGAGCCCCGGCCCGTCTGGAACCTCTGCGAGACCGTTGGCAAGTGCCGTGGCGGCGAGCTGGTGACTGCCCTGCGGGCCGGTGTCACGCACATGCAGACGACCATCTGAGGAAAAGTTGCCGTGCACGCGCACGTAGTGCACCTTGCCGTCGGGTTTGCGCGCAATCGGCGCATCCAGCACGGCGCGAATCTTCGGACGCAACAGATCGACGGTATGGCCCATCATCTTGCGCAGCGCGGGTCTGGCAATGAGCTCGTAGCTGATGAGCGACGAAACCGGATTGCCCGGCAACCCGAAGATCGGCACTTCGACATCGCGCGAGTTCTTCCACAGCCCGAATGCGAATGGTTTGGCCGGCTTGATCGCCAATTGCATCCAGTTCATCCGTGCGTGTCGCGAGAGTACGGCTTTGACTACATCGAAGTCACCCATGCTCACGCCGCCGCTCGTCACGATGGCATCGCAGGTCTCAACCGCTCGTGTGAGCACCTCGACCAGGGTGTCCTCGTCGTCGCGCACGACGCCGAGATTCGTCACCTCGCACCCCGTGTCACGGATCATGCGGTCGAGCATCGTCAGGTTGCTCTCGCGGATCTGCCCCGGCTTCAGTGGCGAACCATCGATGACGAGCTCGTCACCCGTGGACAGCAACGCCACTCGCGCGCGAGCGACCGACTTCACGCGTCTCGCATTGATGCTCGCGAGCACCCCGATACCAGCTGCGTTCAACACCTGACCGACGCGGAACACTGTCGAGCCCGCCGTCACGTCGCTTCCCTCGTCGCGAATCGCACCACCAGGTTGTGCGGCCTTCGTGAGTTCCACGAGATCGTCGCCGACCATCGAGGAGTCCTCCACCATCACGACGGCATCCACTCCAGTCGGAATGACAGCACCCGTCATGATGCGCACAGCCTCACCGGGTCCGACCGAGACATCGGGAGGAGCGCCCGCGGCGAGCGTGCCAACGACGCGCAGACGCACGGGAACTGTCGTCACGTCGTGGCTCCGCACGCCGAATCCGTCGACCGCGGAGTTCGCAAACGGCGGGACGTTTTCGGACGCGACGACGTCTTGTGCGAGCACACGACCGACCATGTCGGGGGCGTCGACCTCGACGACGGGCAACACCTGACACGCATCCAACACCTGAGCGCGCGCATCGTCGATGGGGATCATCTCAACAGACGGTACTGCCACCTGTGAGACTTGAGAGATGTCGTCCTATGCGCCACTCCCCGCGAGTGGTCACCACGCTGAGTGGACGACATGGGACGACGCACATGACGCCATAGTCGACCTCACCTGGGAGAACGAGGGGTGGTCGGCGAACTGCCAGCTCTCGAGCGAGCGGGCGCAGGTCTTCATCAGGCTGTCGGCCTCGTGGATGGTGCAGCAGTTCATCGTGTTCCGCGACCTCGAGGAACCCGATCTCTGGCTTGCCACCGACGGACATGGTCGCTGGGGCGAGATGAACGGCGCGCACCGCACCGAACTCGACGGCTGTGTCGACGTCGACATTCGTGGGATCCCCTTCACCAACGTGATTCCGATTCGGCGCCTACCCCTGCACGTCGGCCACAGCGCGCAACAGAACACGATCGCCGTCGACTTGGACACGCTCGGTGTCACCGTCGTTCCCCAGACGTACACCAAGACGTCTGCCTCGACGTGGCGATACCACAGCCTCGCGACCGGTCATGACGTCGACGTCACCGTCGACGAGTTCGGCTTCGTCCTCGACGAACCCGATGCGTTTCGTCGCGTTACTCGATGATCGACTGATAGACGAGACTGCGCAGGTACGGCCGAATCGGGTGCGTCGTGGACGGCACGAGTTGGGTGAAGAACATCGCCGTCACCTCTTCCACCGGATCGACCCAGAACGCGGTCGAGGCCATTCCGCCCCAGCTGTACGTACCATTCGGGCACGAGACCTTGGTCTTCGCCTGGTCGATCACGACCGCGAACCCGAGACCGAATCCGAGACCGTTGTAGAAGATCTCATCGCCGAGTGGACGACCCCAGCTCGAGATGTCGGTGTTGTTCGGCAGGTGGTTCATCGTCATCAAGTCGAGCGTGGTTGGCGAAATGATGCGTGCACCATCGAGTTCGCCACCGTTCTCCAACATCTGCAGGAAGCGCCAGTAGTCGTACGCGGTCGACACGAGCCCGCCACCACCCGAGAAGTAGGTCGGCTTGTGCAAGGCGTTCTGTTCGATCGTCTGCCCGCGGCGCGCCTTCATCGTCGTCGTATCGGCGACGTACAGCGCAGCCATTCGGTCGTGCTTGGACTCCGGTGCCCAGAACGACGTGTCGTGCATGCCGAGAGGGGCAAAGATGCGCTCTTCGAAGAAGCGATCGAGCGACATGCCCGAAACCACCTCGACCACGCGACCGAGGATGTCGGTGGCCACCGAGTAGTTCCATGAGGTGCCGGGATGGAACACGAGCGGGAGCGCCGCGTAGCGGTCGCAGATCTGCTCCAAGTTGTCGGTCTGGGGAATCCCGTAGTCGAATCCGGCTCGCCGATACATGTCATCGATGGCGTCGTAATAGTTGAAGCCATACGTGAGACCGGCGGTGTGAGTGAGCAGGTGCCACACCCGCATCGGCTCGCGCTGGGGCTCGGTGAACGGAGCGAGCGACGATCCACCGCGGAAGACCTCCGTCTTGCCGAACGATGGAATGAACTCACGCACCTCGTCGGTGAGCTGCAGCTTGCCTTCTTCAACGAGCATCATGCACGCCACCGAAGTGATCGGCTTAGTCATTGAGTAGATGCGGTACATGGTGTCGGCCGTGATCGGCAACTTGTCTTCGATGTTGCGCATGCCGTAATGACTGACGTGTGCGAGCTGGCCATAGCGTGCGACTGCCACGCTGTAACCGGGCAACCTGCCGTCATCGACGTATGTGCGGAAATGATCGTCGATGCGCGCAAGACGCTCGCCCGACATACCGACTTCTTCCGGACGAATCGTTGCCGTGATCTGTGCCATGGTCATCTCCTGTCTGCGTCTGTGGGCAAGGCTACGCCCGTTGCCCTCGGCTACCGAAAGCGGGATTCGAGCCAGGCCTTCAGTCGTGGACCGACGTCCTCACGCTTGAGCGTGAGTTCGATGACGGCCTCCAGCCACCCGAATGGCGTACCCGTGTCGTGGCGCTCGATGTCGCTCACGATCCCCGTGAGGCGACCGATGAGTGCGCGCTCGAGCAATGCATCGGTGAGTTGGATCTCTCCGCTCGGTGCCGGAGCGAGACCGTCGAGCACGTCGAAGATGCCCGCGTCGAGCACGTAGCGACCAATGATGATGATGTCGCTCGGTGCGTCTTCCATCCGAGGCTTTTCGACCACACCCGTCACCTGCACGACGCCGTTGGCATCCGGTGCTGCCGTCGTCGTCACGCAGCCGTAGCTCGAGACTTCTTCGGGCGGAACGCGCTTCAAACCGACCGCGCTCGATCCAGTCGCGTCGTGTTGCGCGGCCAACTGCATCAGCAGCGATGAATCGCCCATGATCTCGTCCGGCAGCAACACGGCGAATGCTTCTCCGCCGACTGCGGCTCGCGCGCAACCGATTGCGTGACCGAGTCCGCGCGGCTGGTCCTGATAGACGATCGAGGTCGAGACCGTGGAGCCGATGCGGCCGAGACGCTCGGCGAGTTCCTCGCGACCGCTCGCCGCAACTCTGCGCACCACGTCGGCCGACGGCACGAGGTATTGCTCGAGTCCAGGCTTAGCGACGTTGGAGACGATGACGAGATGCTCGATCCCCGCACCGATCGCCTCGTCCATCACGTACTGCAACGCGGGGGTGTCGAAGATCGGCATCAATTCCTTGGGGACCGACTTCGTGGCGGGCAGGAAGCGCGTCCCGAGTCCGGCGGCCGGGATCACAGCAGTGCGTATCGCCACGGATGCATCCTAGAATTTCTCCCACCATGCCGACGTACGTCTACAAATTCCTCGAAACCGGGGAAACCATCGAGGTGCAGCAGGCGTTCACCGACGAGCCGCTGACCGAACTCGTCCACCCCGTCGACGGCACCAAGAAAGCCGTCAAGAAGGTCTTCACCCCCGTCGGTGTGTCGTTCAAGGGCGGCGGCTTCTACAAGACCGACAGCCGCGGTTCATCGAGTTCGTCCTCATCATCGAGCTCCTCCACCACGTCCTCGAGCACCACGTCGACCAGCACCGAATCGACGAGCGCCGCCCCAGCGGCAAGCACCACGCCGGCCACCTGAGCCCTCCCGCACACATCTCGGTGTGCAACTCCTCGACCCACGCGTCACCAAGGCAATTTCTCACCTAGTTAGCCAACTCTCGGCGACTCGCGACGCAGTCGCTCGCTCTGCACGCCTGCAGGTTGTCGTTTTGACATGTGGCGTGACGGTAATTGTGACCACCCTCGTCGCCGACCACCACAGGGTCGAATCCACACTTGACGCCCTCGGGGAGCGTGTCCACATCTATATCGTCA
>JALRJT010000191.1 GCA_023254985.1 Ilumatobacteraceae bacterium
TCGGCGAAGGACATCGAGGCAATCAATGACGCGCAGCTCCTCGTGTCGAACGGCCTCGAGTTCGAGGAGGGATTAGTCGAGCCGCTCAATTCGGCAGCAAATCGTGGCGTGGAGCACTTCGTCGTCACCGACCACCTCACCTCGCGCACCGGCGGGGACCATTCCCACGCCGAGGACGATGGATCTCACTCATCGGCAATCGATCCGCACGTCTGGCTCTCCCCATACGCAATGAACGAGATGATCGACGATCTTGCCCTTGCCGTCGGCGACACACTCGGAATCGACGTCACAGCACAGTCGACCGCACTCATGGAGAAACTCGCTGCTCTTGATTCGCTCGTCACCGATCGCATCGAGAGCCTCGATGCATGCGTCCTCGTCACTGGTCACGACGAACTTGGGTACTTCGCCGATCGTTACGGATGCACGGTCGTCGGCGCAGTCATCCCGAGCTTCTCAACCACTGCCGAAGCAAGCGCGGGTGAACTCGCTGATCTAAAAGAACTCGTGCGCAAGTACACCGTGCCAGCGATTTTCACTGGGATCGGCACGTCGAGCGACGTCGTGGAGGTGTTGTCCACCGAACTTGGAATCCCTGCAATCGAGTTGGCTACGCATTATCTGAGTGGTGTCACGACTTATGAAGCCTTCATCACGAGGCTCGTGGACCAGATCGTCGGAGGCCTTTCGTGAACTTCTTTGTCGAGCCCTTCACGTCGAATGAATTCATGATGCTTGCGCTGATTGCAGGAAGTCTCGTCTCGCTCACCTGCGCCATTGCAGGAACGTTCGTCGTGCTCCGTGGCTTGGCGTTCGTCGGCGATGCGCTCGCCCACGGTCTGCTTCCCGGAATCGCCATTGCCATCCTGCTTGGATTCTCGGGAGTCATCGGAGCCGCGGTCGGTGCCGGGGTGATGATGGGTGGTGTTGGTCTCGTGCAACGCAAATTGCGCTTGTCCGGCGACACTGCGGTCGGACTGTTGTTCGTCGGCATGCTGTCGCTCGGAGTCATCATTACGTCGCGGTCGGATGAATTCGTCGGCGACCTCACCCGAATCCTGTTTGGCCAATTGCTCGGCGTGAACTCGACGGACGTTGTCTGGCAGGTGATCGCACTCGTCGTCGTTGCACTCATTGCCTTTGTATGCAGGCGCCCGTTCCTCCTCCTCACGATCGACGAAGGCCTGACGAGCACGTCGGGGTTCTCGGTGCGCCTCTTCCACAATCTCCTCCTTGTCGTGGTCGGCATCACCGTCGTCGCAAGCTTCCAGACCGTCGGCACGCTCCTCGTTCTCGGCATGCTGGTCGCACCTGCCGCAACTGGGGCGCTGTTTGCTCGGCGAATCGAGTCGATGATGATCATTGCGGGAGTGGTCGGGATTCTGTCCACATACACGGGGCTCCTGCTCAGTTATCACTTCGATCTCGCAGCAGGTGCCTCAATCGTCCTCGTCGCCGTCGCAATCTTTGCGCTTTCTGCCACCTTGCATGAGATTCGTTCGGCGCAGAGACGCCACGACGAACTCCCCCATGCACACGGACACGTTCACTTATGACATCGTCGACGATCCGCGCAGAACACTTGACGGTCGGTTACGGGCACCGCGCCGTCGTCGACCACATTGACTTCACGCTCGAGCTCGGAGATCTTCTGGTGCTGATCGGGACTAATGGCTCAGGAAAGTCAACCCTTCTCAAGACTCTTGCCGGTCTGATCGAACCAGTATCTGGGACCCTCGAAGTAAGTGGCGGTCGCGCAGGGAGTCAGCCAAAGACCGTCGCGTATCTCCCGCAACACCCAGTGTCATCACACACGTTGCCTCTATGCGTCCATGATGTCGTCGGCATGGGACGATTCGCACGGCTCGGCCTCTTTGGACGATCGAACGACGATGATCGAAGGGTTGTGCTTGAGTCCATGCGCCGTACGGGGATCGACTCACAAGCTGACCGCCCACTGCGCGATCTCTCGGGTGGCCAACAGCAGCGTGCGCAACTCGCGCAGGTGCTCACCCGTGAAGCCAACGTGCTCCTCCTCGACGAACCAACTGCCGGCCTGGACATAACCGGCCGTCGCCTCGTCAACGACATCATTGAACAAGAACGTCTCCGCGGTGTCACCGTCGTCATGGCGACACACGAACTCAGCGATGCGGAGCGTGCGACCTCAGTGATGCTCCTCGCTCAACGTGTCGTGGCATTCGGACCTCCCGCAGAGGCGCTTCGCGATGTTCACCTACGCGAATGCTTTGGGTTTACCCAGCCACACTGACGCCCTCGAGGGCAAGAAGTTTTCGTTTCATCGCAAGACCAAGTGAGTAACCACCTAGCGACCCATCTCCTGCGACCACGCGGTGACACGGCACGATGATCGGGATTGGGTTCCTTCCATTTGCAGAGCCGACTGCACGGAACGCCTTCGGCTTGCCCATCGATCTTGCCTGGTCGCCGTACGAGATGGTCGTGCCGAATGGAATCTTGCGCATCGCTTCCCACGCCGCTCGCTGAAAGTCGGTGCCGTCGAGATCGAGTGCGACGGTGAACTTCTTACGGCGTCCGGCGAAGTATTCGCGAAGCTCGCGTTCCGCCAACCGCACCATCGAGGCGGCAGCTCCCTTCGGAAGCGAGGCGGATCCCCCGCGCGACCCTCGGACGACGTCAATACTCCGTAACCCCAGTGCCGACGCGGTGAGTCGAAGGTTTCCGACTGGTGATTGGACGACCAATGTCGCAACATCGTTCTGGGCAGTCACGCTCGCGAAACTACCAGTTCACCTTCATCTGACACACTTGGCGCATGCCACCACACGTCATGACGACCATCGAATCCCCAGCCATCAAACGCATCGCGCTCGTGGCACACGACAACATGAAAGACGAACTGCTCGCGTGGGCGGCCGCCCACAGATCTCAACTCACACAACACGTGCTGGTCGGAACGGGAACGACGGGACGCCTCGTCGCTGAACACACTGGACTCACGGTCGAACGTTTACGGAGTGGTCCGCTCGGCGGCGACCAACAACTCGGCGGTCGTATTGCCGACGGCCTCGTCGACATCCTGATCTTCTTCTGGGACCCGCTCGAACCTCAGCCCCACGATCCGGACATCAAAGCACTCCTGCGCATTGCCGCCGTGTGGAACATTCCAGTTGCGTGCAATCGCGCGAGCGCCGACTTCATCTTGTCGTCGCCGCTCGTCGAAAAGCCCTATCGACGGGACGTGCCGCAGTACTTGTAGTCAGACTCTCGGTGGCGGAGGCGGTCCGAAACGATTGAGGTTCGGATCGCTCTTCTGCAACGAGAACACGAGGTTGACGATCGGCACGATCACCCACCAGCCACGGTGATCCGTATCGTGCATGCGACGGACACCAACCGCAATCGAAGGCAAGAACAGCGCTGCGGTCACAAGCGACGACAGCGCGTCACCAAAGCCCGCGACGGCCATCGACAAGATGATCGAAAAGAGCGTCCACCACCAGTACTCGCTGCGTGATGCACGACCCGAGAACGTGGCGTAGTTACGAAAACCGGACTTGATTGACTCGAGGAAGTTCATTCCTTGCCTCCCTCGGGCTTTGGCTCCTTGGGAAGTCCGAGGACGCGCTCTCCGACAATGTTGCGCTGGATCTGACTCGTTCCACCCCAGATCGTCTCCGACCGCGAGAAGAAGAACGTCGACATCATCGAGCTGCTCGGATAGCCCGGCCGACGCTTGTCGCGAAGAGCTCCGGGCCACGTGCCATCTGCTGGACCGGCATCGATGAGCATCGCCTCTGGCCCGTAAATGTCAAGTGCCAACTCCATCGCACGCTGGTGCATCTCCGACCAGAACATCTTGTTCGTTGCACCGAGGGAGATCACACCCATGTCCTTTTTGCCCTCGAGGTTTGCGCCGAGCGAACGCAGTCCGTTGTATCGAAGGATCTGGATCTTCGTGTAGTACTGCATGAGTCGCTGACGAATGCCAGGCTCGTCGATTGCCCCATTCGACTTTGCCTTCGCCACCATCTGACGGTATTCCTCCTCGAATCGGCGATAGCCAGTCGTTGCGCTCATGCCACGCTCGAATGCGAGCGTGGAGTTCGCCACCTGCCATCCGTTGTTCACACCGCCGACCACGTTGTCCTTGGGGCATCGCGCATCGGTAAAGAAGACTTCGCAGAATTCCGCGGTGCCATCCGGCTGGACGATTCCACGCACTTCGACACCTGGCTGCTTCATTGGAACGAGGAGATACGAGATTCCCTTGTGCTTCGGCGCTTCAGAGTCCGTCCGCGTGAGGAGGAAGCAATAGTCGGCGTGGTGACCCTGCGTAGTCCACACCTTCTGACCGTTGATCACCCATTCGTCGCCGTCGAGGACTGCTTGCGTCTTCAAACTCGCAAGGTCACTCCCCGAGTTCGGCTCACTAAACCCTTGGCACCAACGCATCTGACCGCTCAAGATCTTCGGCAGGAATTCCTTCTTCTGTTCCTCGGTTCCCCACTGCAACAGCGTCGGCCCGACGAGTGTGTCACCGAAGAAGTCGGCGCGCATCGGTGCACGTGCGTTGGCGAACTCCTCGGCAAGAACGACTCCTTCGAGAATGCTGAGTCCCTTGCCGCCATATTCCTTCGGCCAGGTTGCACAAATCCATCCACCCTCGAACAGCTTCTGTGGCCAGGATTCGTTGAACTTCTTGCGTGCATCGCCTGACATTTCGAAGCCTTCATCAAACCAACCCTGCGGCAGGTTGTCCCGCAGCCACGACTTCACTTCAACTCGGAACTTCTCGGCTTCGGGGGTGTAGGTCAACATGGGTCAAGTCTGCCCGTTCACGTTGGGCTTCGTCCACGTGAAGCGACACGCCATACACACCGCCGACATCGTCCCGACACAATTGGCTTCTAGCCTGATCCCCATGTTCGCCCTCCTCGCCGCTTCCGTGGAAGGCATCGACCTCGGCCGACTCCTCCTCGACCTGACCCTGATGCTTGTCATGGCCAAAATTGCTGCCGAGATCTTCGATCGGCTGCACATCCCAGTGGTCATCGGCGAAATCGGCGTAGGAATCATCCTCGGACCATCCCTTCTCGGCTGGGTCCGCACCGGGGACATCGTCTTTTTCCTTGCCGAGATCGGTGTCATCGTCCTCCTCGCACAAGTCGGTATGGAAACCGACATCGACGAATTGCGCCGCGTCGGACGATCCTCGTTGTCGGTTGGTCTGATCGGTGTCATTGCGCCGATGGCGCTCGGTTACTTTGCGGCAACCGCCCTTGGAGAACCGACGAACACCGCCCTATTCGTCGGTGCCGCGCTCACCGCAACGAGCATCGGTATTACGGCTCGTGTCTTTGGCGACTTGCGCGCCCTGTCC
>JALRJT010000213.1 GCA_023254985.1 Ilumatobacteraceae bacterium
AATCGTGGATATTTGATGCGAAAAGCCTTGCCGATCTCCGTGAACGAGGAACGCAGCGACGACGCCGCGGACACGGTAATCGTGCCGGACAACTCCGAGCTCGCAAGAGCATTATTCGCACCACCCAGTCCAAGTCCAGCCACGAGCGCACTCGCCGCGAGCAGTCGACGACAACGAAGCGACATGCCAGTACTATAGTCACAATGCGACTAAACGACGCTCTCGCCGATCACGTCGTCCTCGCATTGGTCGTCGAAGAACCACAACATGGATTCGCGATCGCCAAGATTCTCGCCACCGACGAACAACTGTCACAGGTCATCACGCTCACCCGTCCGCTCGTCTACCGCTCTCTGTCAACCCTCGTTGCCCGTGGTCTCATCCGTGCGACCCACACCGAGCCGGGCAAACAGGGGCGAGATCGAACCGTGTATCGCGCGACTGCGCCTGGACGACGCGTCAACACTGAGTGGCTCTCTTCTGTCGTCGACCATCCTCGAGATGCGCGCGTCGACCTTCTCGCCAAGTTCGTTCTCCGCACGCGACGTGGACTTTCCAATTCCTCACTTGCCCGACGCCAAATTGCCGCGTTCGCACCGCTGTCCGAACGTCTCAGTCGCACTCGCACAAACAAAGACGTCGTCTCAATGTGGCGCAAGGAGTCCCTGCAGGCAACCATGAGCGTCTTGCGCATGATCGCCGACTGACGAGCCCTTCATTCAGTACTAGAACCACGGCTAAGGTACGACCATGACGCCACGAGACCTCGTTTCACAAGTGTGCCCTCTGTTCAACGACTCCGGATGGGCCTACTACTTCACGCCTGACACCCAAGCGCGCGGCGCGGAGCTCGGGCTCAAGGGTCCAATGTTCTACTTCGCTGGTCGTGGTGGCGTCCTCGGTGACTGTGATGCCGATGTTGTTACTGCAGCATTCGGCTATTTCAACCCCGACGTCGTGCGGCGCGCATGGGAAGCAGCGACGGCTGTCAAGCCCGCCCGCGAAATCGGTCGAGCGCACTGGGAGTGCTGTGCCCAACTCGGCCGTCAGAAACTCGCCAACATTCCCAACCTGGATGCTTTCGTCGCTGCCGCAGATGCCGTCAACAACGCAACAGAACGCGACGGTCTTTCCTTGTACGCAGCCTTCAAAGCAGAGCCGATGGCAACCGACCTCCCTGGTCGCGCCATGCAGCTCGTTGCCATCCTTCGAGAGTTCCGTGGCAGTGCACACCTCATCGCAGTGCGAGCGAGCGGGCTCACGACCAAGCAGGCGCATTTCTCCAAACGACCAAACGACATCGCAATGTTCGGCTGGACCCCTGAGGATGCACCACCACTCGGTGACGACGTGGCACGCCGAATGAAAGCAGCCGAGGATCTGACCGACGAAATCGTGTTGCCTGCGTACTCAGTACTCGACGCAGCCGGCGCACAGGCGCTCCTGGACGGAGCCCAGGCGATCAAGATCGCAGTCACCTCCTAGCCCACATTTAGAGGGCGTGAGCAACTAGTTTCTTTTCCCGTGCCAGAGAACCGTCGCCTCCTCGGGACGGTCCTCACATTCATGGCCTGTCTCGGCTTTTCGATCGTTCCAGCGCTCGCCAAGTCGTCGTACGACAATGGAGCGAACGCACTCGGCGTGATGACCGTGCGGTTCACGGCGGCTGCCGTTCTCCTCCTCGTTGCGCGAGTCACCATTGGACGCAACGAATCGTGGCCGACCCTGCAGCGCACGTTCGCGCTCCTCGTCATCGGCGCGGTCGGAATCACCGCCGTGTCCCTCACCTACTTCATCGCCATCGACGAGATCGACACCAGCCTCGCCATCGTGCTTTGGTACATCTATCCGGTCTTCGTCGTTGGCGTTTCCTGGGCGCTCATGCGCAAGAAACCACGGCGCAACGTATTCATCACGCTTCCCTTCACCCTTGCGGGCATCGCCATCACCGCAGGTCAACTCGCAGGAGGATCCGGAACCGCGATCGCTCTCGTGATGATTTCTTCGTTCCTCTTTTCCTTCTACATCATCGGTCTCGACAAGGCGAGTAGAGGCATCGAGCTCATCACGAACGTCACCGTGCTCACGGTCGGTACAGCGATCGGCTACTGGTTCGTGTGCTTCGTTCCCATCACGCCACTCGAGCCAATCTTCCCCAATGACACTCGCACCTGGACGATGATCATCGTGCTCGCAATCTTCGGCACCACCGCACCGTTCCTCTTTTCGGTCGCCGGACTCACCCGCCTCGAGGCCTCCACCTATTCGGTGATCACCACCATCGAGCCGATTCTCGGCATCATCATTGCCGTCATCTTCCTCGGCGAGTCGATGTCAGTGGAACGATTCATCGGCGCCGCACTCGTTATCGGAGCCCTGATCGGATTCTCGGTGAGTGAGTCGCGGGCCCCAGCTACGCCCGCGCGCCAGTAGCGGGGAACGCCGAGACAATCCTTCGAAGCGACGCAAGTACGTTCGATCGCAAGTCTGCAGCGGTCTTACCGAGCCGGACCACGACGAGATCTCGCGACGGACACACGATGATGTGTTGGCCTTCGT
>JALRJT010000007.1 GCA_023254985.1 Ilumatobacteraceae bacterium
GTGAGGCCTGAACTGCTCGGGGATTCCTGCGCGATTCGGGTTCGCCTGATCGCGCTTGGAAAGGATCGGCTCGGCGATTCCCCAGTCGGCCTTCACCGCCGAGTCGTTCCACATCAGGCCAAGTTCGTCCTTCGGGTTGTAATAGCCGTCCACGAGGTACGTGATCGTCATGTCGGTGAGCGAGGCGAACCCGTGCGCCACACCTGGCGGGATGAACACGCCGCGATGGTCGTGCGTGCCGTCCGACTTGCGACCGAGATCGATGACCTGGGTCGCGCCATCGGTTGGCGAACCTTCACGCAGATCGTGCAACACGACGCGGCACGTTCCATACGGCACATACCAGTAGTCGCTCTGATGCAAGTGATAGTGCAGGCCGACGATGCAACCCGCCTGTCGGTCCCCCCTGTTGCCCTGAATCATCTCGCGGCCGAGTGGAAACCACTGTCGGCGATAGGTTTCGACGAAATAGCCGCGATCGTCGGAGAACACCGTCGGCTCGACGATCTGCACGCCCGCGATCACGGTCGATTCGGTGATCGTCGGCACTATTCGAGCTCGACCTTCGAGTCGTCGCCGAGCATCAAGCGAAGGGCCTTTGGTCGCTGCGTCGACTTGGTAACGACGACGTCACGACCGATGAGTGAATCCGTGAGGCGTTCAATGTCGATGATCGACGAACCATCCAAGACCACCGAGTGCTCCATCTCGGAGTGCTTGACGGTGCACTTGCGGCCGAGCGATGTGTATGGTCCGATGTAGCTCTGCTCGACGACGGCACCTGCACCGATCACCACCGGGCCACGGATGCGCGAGTTGCGGATCGTCGCACCGGCTTCGATCACGACACGTCCCTCGATCTGCGAGCCAGCATCGACGTCACCGTCGTTGCGTGGTTCGAGCACTTCGAGCACGAGCCGATTACATTCGAGGAGCGGGTCTTTCTTCCCAGTGTCGATCCACCAGCCTTCCAGCACCTTGTGGTTGACGACCTTGCCTTGCTCGACGATCCACTGGATCGCATCGGTGATCTCGAGTTCGCCACGTGGAGACGGCTTGATGGCACGCACCGCATCGTGCACCGTCTTGTCGAACAGATACACACCGACGAGGGCGAGGTCGCTCGGCGGATTCTGTGGCTTTTCCACGAGCCGCACGACGTGGCCATCCTTTGTCACTTCGGCAACGCCGAACTGACGCGGGTCCTCGACGTGACACAACAGAATCTGCGCAGTCGGTGCCTTTGCCCCACCCGCCTTGCGTGCACCTTCGAATTCGCTCACGAATTCGTTCAGGCCCTGCTCGAGCATGTTGTCGCCGAGATACATGACGAAGTCGTCGTCACCGAGGAAGTCGCGCGCTATCAGCACGCAATGCGCTAGTCCGAGCGGAGCATCCTGCGGGATGTACGTCACCGCGACGCCGAACTGGGAGCCGTCACCGACGGCAGCCATGATTTCTTTGCGGGTTTCGCCGACGATGATGCCAATCTCGCGAATCCCTGCTTTGGCCATCGCTTCGATGCCATAGAAGAGGATGGGCTTGTTGGCGATCGGCACCAGCTGCTTGGCGCTGGTGTGAGTGATTGGCCTCAGGCGCGTGCCGGCACCGCCCGACAAAATGAGACCCTTCATACCGCCTCCTAGGTTAGGCGACAGCCCCGTTTGGCAGAGGGGGCGCGAAGTAGCGTGAAACCCATGACCCAGCCCCTCCTGCATGCCTTTGCCAAGCCCACCAAGACGGATTTCGTACGCATCGTCAAGGGCCAAGGGGCGCTCCTGTGGGACGACCACGGAACCGAGATGATCGATGCCATTGGCAGCCTCTGGTATTGCCAGGTTGGCCATGGTCGCAACGAGATCGCCGATGCCGTTGCCGCCCAGATCCGAACGCTTGAGACCTATTCCACGTTTGATCCATTCTCCAACGACGTGGCAGAACGCCTCGCTGACAAGCTCGTGTCCATCTCGGCCATTCCCGACTCGCGAGTCTTCCTCTGTGGCTCAGGAAGCGAAGCGGTCGACACTGCGATGAAACTCGCCCGACTCACCCATGTTCAAGCTGGTCACCCCGAGCGCACCATCATCATCTCACGCAACCGTGGGTACCACGGCACCAACTACGGCGGTACGAGCGCGCAGGGACTTCCACTGAACAAGATCGGCTACGGCGAGTTGCTCGCCGACGTTGTGCAAGTCGACGCAGACAACGTCGAAGACCTTGCCAGTTTCATGAAGGACAACTCCTCGCGCATCGCCGCCGTGCTCATCGAACCACTCCAGGGTGCAGGTGGCGTGTGGCCACCACCGCCCGGCTATCTCGAAAGTGCGCGCAAGCTGTGCGACCAGCACGGCTCACTGCTCATCTTCGATGAGGTGATCTCCGGTTTCGGTCGCATGGGCACGTGGTTCGCAGCCCAGCACTACGGCGTCACGCCAGACCTGCTCTGTTTTGCAAAGGGCGTGACATCGGGATATCAACCACTCGGTGGCGTGTACGTCGGGAAGGCGGTTCGCAGTGCGCTCGAGGCCGACCCCAACTTCTTCCTGCGCCACGGTTACACCTATTCGGGTCACGCAGCAGTGTGCGCAGCCGCACTCACCAACCTCGAGATCATCGAACGCGAGGGATTGCTCGAGCGCGCAAGAGCGATCGGCGCACGACTCGGTGCTGGACTCAAGGCCCTCGCAGCCGATGGCGTGATCGATCACGCTCGTGGTGACGGAGCGGTGTGGGCGGCAGGACTCAAGCCTGATCAAAACTCGGTCGCGATTCGCGATGCGATGATTCCCCGCGGCGTCATCTGTCGCGCGATCAACACGGATACGAACGCGTTCTGTCCCCCACTCGTGACGACGGACCGGCAAATTGACAAGGTGCTCGACGTCTTCGCAGCCGTCGCATCAGGAAAGTAGGGGCAATGGGAGCACTGAGCGGACAGCGCGCATTCATCACCGGTGGCGCAAGTGGCATCGGTGCCGAGATGGCCCGACGCTTCACGCGCGAGGGTGCCCGGGTCGTCGTCGCCGATGTGAATGACGAACTCGGCAAACTCATTGCGGCCGAGGTCGGCGGAGACTTCGAGCATCTCGACGTGACCGATCGCGCGGCGTGGGATGCGGTCATCGCTGCTCACGATGCGTTCGACATCGTGTGTCTCAATGCGGGCGTGTCGACCTACCAACACGTCGCGGGAAACATCTCGAGCTACCCGTTCGAGCATCTCGACGATGCAAAGTATGAGCGCATCATGTCGATCAACGTGGA
>JALRJT010000030.1 GCA_023254985.1 Ilumatobacteraceae bacterium
AGGCCGAACTCAACCCAAACCGTAAGTAAAGCAATACCTAACTAAGGAGAAAACAATGGCAGCAAAGAAGCGCAAGAAGGCAGCTAAGAAGGCCCCAGCAAAGCGCAAGGCCGCAAAGAAGACAGCAAAGAAGGCTGCAAAGAAGCCAGCAAAGCGCCGTAAGAAGGCAGCGAAGAAGAAGTAGTTCTTCTTCCAGGCTTAAAAACCAAAAAATCGGTTCGGAGAACTGTGACTGGGGGGCGAAAGCCCCCCAGTTTTTTTATGTCCGGGAAGACCTAGGACTCGGTCAGCAAGTCGAGATCGGCCGGCTCGTCCACATCGAGTGCGAGTCGCGCGTCGTCCACCACGTGTACTGAATACCCACGACGTGTGGCTTCGTCCAGGTGGGCCCGGAAGCTGCCCTTGCCGTAGTGGGTGGTGAAGTCGAGCGAAGCGGGAAGCGCAAGCACATTGGTGCCGTCTTGGTGTCGATCGGACACGAGCGTGACCAGGCCTTGGTCGAGAGACGCGCACAGATTGACGAGTGGCGTCGGGTCGACGAGATCGCCGTGCGTGATGAGCACGTGCTCACAGCCTCGTCGCAGCGCCTCGTCGCGAGCATCGGAGACTGCACCATTGAGTCCCGTGCGTGATTGACGCACCCCGATCGCACCAAAGGCCTTCGACCATTCGAGTAAGGAGTCGTCGTCGGACACGACGATGACGACCGAATGTGGAATCGCACATGCAACCGTGAGGACGCGTGTGGCGAGTCGCTGCGCGAGGTACTCACGTTCTTCGGGTGTGAGGGCGCTGGACAGTCGATCCTTGGCCGTCGCGAAACCCTTGAGGGGAACGACGATCGCAAGAAGCGAAGGGGAGTACCCGAGTGCTGGCACGCGCGTAGCCTACGGCCCTGTGGGACAGGCATAACCTTGCCCTGTGGGGACGCAGGTGTGCGTGGTTGGTGCCGGGTCGTGGGGCACGACCGTTGCCTCACTCGTTGCGCACAATGCCGACACCACGCTGTGGGCGCGTCGCGAGGACCTCGTCGAGGAAATCAACTCGCGCCACACAAACTCGGCATATCTGCCGAGCGCGACACTTCCCGAGACGCTGCGTGCATCGAGCGATCTTGAGGAACTGATCTCACGCGCTGACGTCGTGGCGATGGCGGTGCCGTCGCAGGGATTCCGAGATGTCGCTACGCGCGTTGCTAAGTCGATCGGTAAGAGGACCCCGATCATGAGTTTGTCCAAGGGTCTCGAGCGCTCGACGCTGATGCGCATGAGCCAGGTGCTCGCAGAGTCGATGCCCGGTCGACCAGTCGCAGTACTCAGTGGCCCGAACCTCGCACGTGAGATCCTCGCCGGTCAGCCGGCCGCAAGTGTCGTGGCGTGTGCGGATGATGCCGTGGCGACGACATTGCAAGGGTTGTTCTCCCGGCCGACGTTTCGCCTGTACACGAACCCCGACGTCGTCGGGTGTGAGATCGGCGGCGTGGTCAAGAACGTGATTGCAATCGCCGCGGGCATCGCCCAAGGATTCGGCTTCGGCGACAACACGAAGGCCACGCTCGTCACGCGTGGTCTCGCCGAGATGACGCGCCTCGGCGTGGCGATGGGGGCGAACCCGCTCACGTTCGCCGGACTCGCCGGCATGGGCGACATCATGGCGACGTGTGCCTCGATGCAGAGCCGCAACACCCAAGTCGGTGTGCGACTCGGCAAGGGCGAGTCGGTCGCCGACATCGTCGCTTCCATGAACATGGTGGCCGAGGGCGTGAAGAGTTCTGCGGTCGTCGTCGAGCTCGCGCGCAAGCTCGGTGTCGAGATGCCGATCGCCGAACAGGTGGCGCGCGTGTGTGACGGATCCCAGAGCGCAGCCGATGCGCTTCGTGCGTTGATGTCGCGATCCAGTCGCTCCGAATTCGACTGATCTCGCCTCGGCGTGGATCGGCAATACTGAAACCCGTGAATCAGCCACAGGGACTCGTTTCGTCGATCACGTTGTCCTCCAACGTTCGTCCGGCGACCCATCACTTGGGCGTGCGCGGTGGAAGCTTTGCGGCCACCATCAACGAACGAGGCGCGATCACGATGGATGCGGGTGAGCGGGTCGTGAACTGGTTCGTCGCTGCCGACGATCGTTGGCACACACCAGCCATCGAGCAGGGAGTGCGCCAGCAACGCCGTGCGGGTGTGCCGGTTGTCGAGACCCGCGTACGCATCCCGGGTGGCGATGCGGTGCAACGGGTGTGGAGCGTGCCCGACTTCGGTGGGCTCATCGTGATGGAGATCACCAATGACTCGACGCTGCCGATCGCAGTTGCCTTCGATTCACCCGAGGTGATCTGTGACCGCACACCAAGCCCACTCGGTCCGCAAGGCATCGAACTGCCGCAGGGGAGCGTCGTGTTCCCGATCGGTCACACGTCGTCGCTGCGCTTTGCGCTCCGGCCGAGCGCTTCACAGGGTGCCGTCGGCTCGCTTGCCACGCTTCCCGGCCACGAGCAATTGCAGCGAGGTTGGCTTGCCTCGGTCGAGCGCGCGGGATACGCGGTGTTGCCCGACAAGGCGTTGCCCTCGATCGTCAATCGTCTGCGCAGTGATGCACTCGTCTACAGCGCACACGACATCGAAGATTGGCCCGAGGACTTCGTCGCTCGCGGAGATGACGTCGCCGTCGTCCTCGCGCTGCATCAGATGATGCTCCTCGGCGAAGACGTCTCGCGTCACGTGGAGGCGATCGCCGAGTGCACCGAGCGCATCTTGTCTCGCGTTCGCAAGTCGCAAGAGACTCCGTGGGATGTCGAGCGTGCGTTGTATTGCGCGAGGCATCTATTCGTCGCATGTGATGAGGAACGCGCAGCCCGCGACGTTGCGCGAGCGCAAGGTCAGCTCGCCGATGCGACTTCTCCACCGAATGTGGTGCCCAAAGACGTGCGTGCAGTGGCGTGGATGGAAGAGATGCTCGTCAGTCCCCGTCGCGACGGGAGTGTCGGGCTCGTGCAGCACGGAATCCCGACGCTGTGGCGCGGGGTCAACTTCGAGTGTCACCGCATCGTTGCCTCGCCCGAACACACCGTGTCGTATGGCGTGCGCTGGCACGGCTCACGCCCTGCGTTGTTGTGGGAGGTCGGCGGTCCGTTCGGACTGCGGCTTGGCGCAGGTGTGACCGATCCCGCGTGGTCGACGACCGATCCCGCTGGCGACGCGTTGCTCTCGTGAAGCCGTATCCGACGACACAACTCGAGCGTCGACTGCTGAGCGACGGCGCGGAGTTCGTGATCGGTCTCGATGAGGTGGGTAAGGGTGCGTGGGCTGGCCCGCTTGTCATTGGTGCGGCGGTGCTCTCCCGCGAGGTGATCGAGTCAGAAGATGGCGCGCAACGACTCGGTGGTGCGCGCGACTCGAAGCAGATTTCCGAGAAGAAACGCGAGGCGATGTTCGACGTCGTCGCATCCGGCTGTGTGGGCTGGTCGATCGGTGCCGCATCGCATCAGGAGTGTGACGTACTCGGCATGAACGAGGCCCAGCGGCTCGCGGCGCGCCGAGCGCTTGCGGCACTCGGAAACAATGTCGAGGTCTCACGAGCGACCGCGATCATCGACGGGCGATGGGACTTCGTGGGCCCATACGTCGCGCGGGTGGAGACGATGGTCAAGGCCGATGCGAGCGTGCTCTCCGTGGCCGCGGCCTCGGTCCTCGCGAAAGTGTCGCGCGATCGACTGATGCGTGAGCTTTCCCTCGAGCATCCGCACTGGAGCTTTGCCACCAACAAGGGGTACCCCTGTCCGAAGCACCGCCAGGGTCTCGTCGAACACGGCGTGAGTGCAATTCATCGCGTGTCGTGGGCGTTCATGGACAACCTCGGACTCAGCTCGACGCACGCTCCGCGCTGACGAACACGTCGTGTGAGGCCCGCAGCCCGGGGTGCAGGCGAGCGAGATGCGCAGGCGCAACGATCGGGAGATGGGTGCGCACGGCGAGTGAGTGCGACGTGCCCCGCACGACACCGAAGTACATGAGTCGCGACACCGCGCGCGTGAAGGGGTTGTGCGTGCCGTCGGTGTAGCTGAGGCCGAGCGAGGAGGCGAGTTCCTCGACGTGTGATTCATAGCCGTTCGAATACCACTCGAAAGCGCTCGCCATCCGACGCAACGCGAGCAGTGCGGTCGGCCCGAGGATCGGCAGCCAGTACCACTCGACGTAGCGCGAGAGCGTGGGGAAGCCCTCCCGTGACACCGCGTCGTCGTGCCACGGCGTGATCATCATGCGACCGTGGTGGATGAGGCGATGCACGGCGTGAGCTTCGGTGGTTCGGCGGGAGGAAACCTTCGACATCACCCACGATGTGTGCGCGAGGGGCGTCGAAGTGACGTCGATGCCACAATGGGGACGTGGTCGAAGACTCCCTTGCCCGTGCGCGCGACGTCATCGCTTCCGCCTCGCGCGTCACGGTCTTGACCGGCGCGGGCATCTCCACCGATGCGGGTATTCCTGACTTTCGCGGACCGCACGGGGTGTGGACGAAGAATCCGAAGGCCGAGAAGATGTCGACGCTGTCGGCCTACATCGGCGACCGTGAGGTGCGTGAACTCGCCTGGCAGAGCAGGTTGCGCTCACCGGTGTGGGAGGCGAACCCGACGCGCGGGCATCTCGCCCTCGTCGAACTCGAGCGCGCGGGGGTGTTGCACGCGATCATCACGCAGAACATCGACCGACTGCATCACAAGGCGGGCAACGACCCGAGTCACATCTATGAGGTGCACGGCAACGCGCTGCAGACGCTGTGCTGGTCGTGCGGCGATGTGCGTGAGATGACCGAGGCGATCGAGCGCGTTCGCGCAGGCGAGTCGGATCCGTCCTGCGTGCTGTGCAACGGCATCTTGAAGAGCACGACGATTCTGTTCGAGGAGTCCCTCGTGCAGCACGTCATCGAGGGGGCGATGCGCGCGGCAGAGGAGTGCGACGTGTTGCTCGCCGTCGGCTCGACGCTGTCGGTGTACCCGGCTGCGTATGCAGTCCCGCGAGCCAGATCAGCCGGTGCGCGCATCGTGATCGTGAACGGCTCCCCGACGGAGATGGACTCGGTGGCCGACGTGGTGGTGAACGGGAGCATCTCCGAGGTGCTTCCGGCCATTGTGGGCTGGACAGGGTAAATCCCGACTGAAACGGTAGGGTATTGGGCGGAGGTTCCCCCGACCATGGCCAGTTTCCGAGATCTGCTCGCCCAGGCGAAGTCCACGATCACCGAAGTCGACACCGCTGACGCTGCGTCGCGCATCGAGCGCGGTGTGATCGTCCTCGACGTGCGCGAGCCGGATGAATATGAACAGGGCGCATTGCCGAGTGCGTTGCACATCCCGCGCGGTCATCTCGAGGCACAGATCGAGACCAAGATCGTCGACAAGTCCGCGCCGATCGTCGTGTATTGCGCAGGCGGTGTGCGCAGCGCATTCGCCGCAAAGACACTCGCCGAGCTCGGCTATACCGACGTCGTGTCGATGGCCGGTGGCTTCGGCAAGTGGAAGGACGAGGGCCGTGCGTGGAAGACGCCTGCGACGTTGAACGCGGAGCAAAAGATTCGCTATCAGCGTCACCTGCTTCTGCCCGAGGTCGGCATCGAGGGTCAGGCGAAGCTACTCGCGAGCAAGGTGTTGATGCTCGGAGCGGGTGGTCTCGGTTCGCCGGCGGCGCTCTATCTCGCTGCAGCCGGTGTCGGCACGATCGGCATCGTCGACATGGACGAAGTCGATGCATCCAACCTGCAGCGCCAGATACTGCACAACATCGATCGCGTGGGTGACCGCAAGGTCGACTCGGCAAAAAAGACGCTCACGATGCTCAACCCCGACGTCAACGTCGTCACGTACGACACGCGGCTCGAGGCGAACAACATCATGGACATCATCAAGGGCTACGACGTGATCGTGGACGGCGCCGACAACTTCCCGTCGCGCTATCTGTTGAACGACGCGAGCGTGAAGCTCGGCATCCCCGTCGTGCACGGTTCGATCTTCCGCTTCGAAGGCATGGTCACGGTGTTCGACCCGAAGAATGGACCGACCTATCGCGACATGGTG
>JALRJT010000033.1 GCA_023254985.1 Ilumatobacteraceae bacterium
GAGATGGCGTTAGCGGTTGACCAGCCAAGGATGCAGCGCTCTGCGCCACGCATTGGTCAGTCTGCACCCCCTGAACGCCATCTCGAACTCATCGCAGGAGCAACCAAGCGCCGCATCTCGTACTTCGCCGGCATCGTCATCGCGCTCTTCGTCACGGTGTCATCGGTGATCGGCTTTCAGGCCTACATCGCCCAACAGCAGATGAAGATCGACCAGCTGTCGAGCGAGATTCGACTCGCCCGCACGTATCACGATGAGTTGCGGCAGCTGCGCAAGGAATTGCTCTCGCCGACGAAGTTGCGCGAGCAGGCGCGTTCGCTCGGCATGGCACCAGGTCTTGGCTCGCGATTCGTCGAGATTCCTGAGGACGCCGTTGCGGCGGTGGCGGCCGCTATCGGGAAGATGGATCCGGCGATTGCCGATCCGTCTGCAGCGCAGACTTTGACTGACCAACAGGTGGGTGGCTGAGCGATGAGCACCGTCGTCGGCCCGCGCAGGGGAAAGCACCGTCCACCGACGGCGAGTGAGATTCTTCGCGATCGCGCACGTCGCGCGACGGAGTCGATGACGACCAATCTGCAGGGCGGAAGTATTCGTTACCGCTTGTTCGGAACGTTCTTTGTCGTCGTGTTGCTCCTCGGAGTGATGCTCGTGCGGGTCGCCTGGTTGCAGACGATTGGTTCCAGTGGATATCGCGAAGCCTCGATCGCCCAGCGCACTCGTATCAATGTGATCGACGCGGAGCGTGGCGCAATTCTCGATCGCAATGGATTTGAGCTTGCAATCCCCGTGCCGAGCAAGACCGTTTATGCGGACGCAGAATTCGTGACCGACCCCGTTGGTGCGGCCCGTGCACTCGCAGTCGCGCTCGGCATGACGCCAGAACAGGAAGTCGAACTGGCTGCCAACCTGCAGGACAAGTCGAAGAACTACACCGTGATTGCGCGTCAGGCGACCCTCGAGTTGGCCGACACACTGATGGCGCTCGGACTGGATGGCGTCTTCGTCAAGTCAGAGGCCAGTCGAGAGTTGAGCAGCGAGTACTTGCGCGCGGTGATCGGTCGCACCGATCCCGACCTGAACGGCACTGCCGGTCTCGAGTTGCAATACAACGAACTGCTTGCCGGCGTCGACGGCAAGAGCATTCGCGAGGTCAACAGCAAGGGAAGGTCGATTGCCAACACCGACACCAACAGCATTCCTGCGATCGCGGGAAGCAACCTGCTCACGACACTCGATCGCAATATCCAGTTCCAAGTCGATGGTTTGTTGGCTCAGCAGATCGAGCGACTGAGCGCGCTCAGTGGCACCGCGATCGTCATGGACACTGCTTCGGGCGACATCCTTGCGCTCTCCACGATTCGTCGTAACGAAGATGGGACGTATTCATCTGACTCCGGGAACTTCGCGGCCGTCGAGGCCTATGAGCCCGGATCGGTGGCGAAGGTGTTCAGCATCGCTGCAGCACTCGACCAGAAGTCTGTCGAGCCGACCTCGGTGTTCAAGGTGGCGCCGACGTTCACCTTCAACCCCGAATCGACGAAGTGGCGCTACACCATCAAGGACGCATACCCACACGGCATCGAAGACATGACTGTGCGCAAGATTCTCGTCGATTCTTCCAACATTGGAACTGTGCAAGTCGCCCAAACGATGTCACCGGAGTCCGTCTACAACTATTTGACTGGTTTCGGATTTGGGTCTTCCACAGGCGTCGGATTTCCCGGTGAGGCCAAAGGTCTCCTTACTTCGTACAAGAAGTGGCGGGGAAGCGAGAACTACACCGTTTCGTACGGATATGGCTTCGCTGCGACGCAAATGCAGCTCGTAGCCGCAGTGAATGCCGTTGCCAACAACGGTGTCTACGTGACTCCGCGACTCGTGTCGGGACGCGTCGGGCCCGACGGTGTGCAGACGAACTTTGATCTCGGACCGACTCGACCGGTGCTCAAGTCGGAAACGTCCGCGCTGATGCGCAGCCTGATGAGCGATGTGGTCTGCTTCGGAACGGCCAAACTCGCACAAGTTCCCGGCATGACCGTCGCTGGCAAGACGGGTACGGCATATCGCACGCAGGAAAGTGGCGGCTACGAAACCGTGACCGGCGGTCGCGAATACCGCGCTTCATTCGTCGGTTTCCTCCCTGCATACGAGCCGCGCTTCACGGTGCTCGTGTCGGTTGAAGACCCAGATCCCTCCTCGCGTGACCGATTCGGTGGAACTGCGGCTGCGCCGGTGTTCGCCAACATCGCCCAGGCATTGATCACCGAATACGACGTGCGCCCGGCTGCAACCGACAAGGGTTGCCCGAAAGAGCGACCTGCAGAACTTGGGCCAGGTCACTAATGGCGCCGATTCCCGCACCGACACGCCTCGACGTCCTCGCCGCAGCGATTCCTGCCGCCCGGGTCATCGGTGATGGTTCGGTGAGTGTGACGGGAGTGAGCGGTGACTCCCGCTCGGTGCGCAAGGGGAGTATCTATTGCTGTGTGATCGGGGCACGTTTCGACGGTCACAGTTTTGCCAAGGATGCGGTCGCCAATGGGGCGGTGGCACTCGTCGTTGAGCGCCAGCTCTCCATCGACGTTCCGCAAATCGTCGTCGTCAATGCACGGGTTGCGATGGGGATCATTGCTGCCGCAGTATTCGCTCATCCGAGTGACAAGATGCGCGTCGTTGGTGTCACCGGAACGAATGGAAAGACGACGACGGCGCATTTGACTGCAGACATCCTCCGCCATCACGGCTGGAAGCCCGACGTCTATGGAACGCTGAGTGGTGCGCGCACGACTCCGGAGGCACCGGTCCTGCAGGAACAATTCGCACAGTCACTCGCGAGCGGTTGCGACGCGGTGGTGATGGAGGTCAGCTCACACGCGCTCGCGCTCGACCGCGTCGTTGGCACGCACTTTGCCGTCGGTGTCTTCACCAATCTTGGTCGCGACCATTTGGATTTCCACGGCACCGAGGAGCAGTATTTCGCTGCCAAGGCAAAGTTGTTCACCCCGGAGTTGTGTGCACGAGGTGTCGTTAATCGCGATGACGTGCATGGCAAGTTGTTGCTTGACACGGCTCCAATCGAGATGT
>JALRJT010000051.1 GCA_023254985.1 Ilumatobacteraceae bacterium
TCGCCACGGCCATAGCCCAAGCCATCTGAAGCGAACCACAACGACGGTTGGCGTTCGTGCGAAGATCTCCCACTTCGCGTTTCGAACAAGTGGTTCGCCACGAATTGCATCGTCTCGAGATGTGACTCGCGGGCCCATCGCCCAGCGAGCGACACGATATTCCGCGCAGCCTGATCGATGGGCAGCGTGATGGCAAACGACGACAACAGGTATCGAGTTGATCCAACGTTCGACAACGTTGCGCTCACCGTCAGTACTCCGCTTCGAACACTCACCGTCGTTCGCATCTCGAGTGCGGTGATCTCGTCGCGAGATGTCGTCGACATGGAAGACGAAGAGAACGTCACGTCTTTCAGTTCCAACACTGGCGCCCAGTGTCGGCCACCTGGACGGTGACCTTCGAGACCCGGCCGCGCCACACCGCCACTCGAGTGCAGTGAAATGAGCGTCAGTGGAGTCACGCTGTCGAGCCCACCGTGTTCGACCGGTCGATCAACGGAGCGCGCGAGTGCTTCCATGTCGTTCACCGTCGGCTCATCGAGCGGACGCCCCCAATGAAGGAGCGAGGGTACGCCGTGACGCAGGTCGACTACGACGGACAGCAGCTCGTCGCCGATATGGACGAACCTCGGATGCGACGAAGAATCTGACACCAAAGCGCACGGTACCTTGAGAAGCGCACTATGACGCAGAACTCCAATTCGATCCCGCCGAACCCTCGGGTCGATCTGTCAACTGGTGCGTACGTTCACGTCGTTGGCTCTCGGCAAGGGCGTCCCAATCTTCCGAGCAACACCTGTCCGTTCTGCGTCGGTGGGCTTGAAGCACCACATCCGTACACGACCAGATGGTTCCCGAACCGCTGGCCATCGCTCCCCAACGACCGGTGCGAAGTGATCCTCTATTCCGACGACCACTCAGCCCGTTTTGTCACTCTCGGTATCGAGCGACTCACCTCGATCATCGATCTCTGGGTCGAGCGCAGTTCAGCGCACTACGCGCGACCCGACACCGCAAGTGTGCTCATCTTCGAGAACTCAGGTCGTGACGTCGGGGCGACGATCGATCACCCCCATGGCCAGCTGTACTCCTTCGACCATGTGCCTCAGCGCACTGCGCAAAGAATCACAGCAGATTGGTGTCCGACGACGACTGGTCAACTCGTTATCAACGAACACGATGGATTCATCACCTCGGTCGCGAGTGCATCGCCGTATCCAGTTGCGATTGAAATCGCACCCGTGAACGAGGTTGGTCGGCTTGCCGATCTCAACGGTGATGCACGTGTCTCACTCGCTCACGCGATGCGAGACGCACTCGAACGATTGACGATGTACTTCGTGGAGACTCCGCCCTACATGCTGTGGGTCAATCAGCGACCGAACGGATCTTCGCGCGGATGGTTGAACGTCGAAATCGTCTCACCGTGGAGAGCACCAGGCGTCATACGTTACATCGCCGCCGCAGAGGTCTCGACTGGCGAGTACTTCAATCCGTTGGTGCCGGAGGATCTTGCTCACGCACTGCGGGAGCGCCTCGCATCGCCACGATGACGGCGAGAGCACCTGCGAAAACGACAATCGACACCCACTGATTGAGGCGCAGTCCACCGGCGTAGTGCGCGGGATCGATGCGTAGGCCCTCGATGAAGAAACGAAACGCGGTGTATCCGGCGACATAGAACGCAAAGAGTCGTCCGGGTCGCATCGGTACTCGTCGGTCGAGTGCTATCAACCAAAATCCGAGCGCAGCACAGAGCAGCGACTCGTAAAGAAATGTTGGATGGAACGTGGTGCCGGGTTCGAAGCCCGCTTTGATCGCAGTCTCATCGGAAACGGAAAGCGCCCATGGCAACGTAGTCGCACGACCAAAGAGCTCCTGGTTGAACCAATTGCCCCATCGACCGATTGCTTGTGCGAACGCAAGCCCCGGCGCGACAGCGGACAACACTTCGGTAGCGAGGATCCCGCGCCGCTTGGCGACCATCACGCCAACGATCGTGCCGAGGAAGATTCCGCCCCAGATGCCGAGGCCACCCTTCCAAATTTTTATTGCATCTCCGAGGTTCCCCGAGAAACGATCCCAGTCGGTGATGACGTGATAGATCCGCGCACCGATCACGCCGGCGGGAACACCCCACATGGCAACCGCACTCATGTCGTCACGCGTTCCACCACCCCGCGCTTCAAGGCGACGCCCACCGACCGTCACCGCAACGATGACGCCAATGGCAATCATCGCCCCATAGGCATTCAACGTGAGTGGACCGAGATTGAGGCTCCCGCTCGAGGGGCTTGGAATCGACGAGAGCATCGTCAAGATGTGGTCACCGCACGAGCGAACTCAACAGCGTGAGTGTTGATCACATCCTTTTCGAGGTCCTGCGTCGCGACGTGGAAGCTCTTTTCCAACATGACACGCTCACATGTGCCGCCGTAGTTCGCCGCAAGGAAGTCTCCTTGGACCGGATCGACGACGTGATCGTTGCGCGAGCTGATCAACATCATCGGAACTTTGATCGAGGGATACGCGGTCGACAGCGGTGTGACTCCGTCCACCATCAATGACCTGAGTGCGCGGAGTGGGGTCTCTGGATACGAGCTTTCCTTCACGTTCGGATCGGCGATGTCACTTCCAATTCCTGGGAACATTTCCGTTCCACCGTCGATCATCCCGTTAATCGCCCCCATCATGTCGTCACCGAGCGGTTGGGTCACCGGATTGATGCACACGATGCCGGCGAGGTTTGAGTGTCGTGTGGCAAGCCACAACGTGAGCGCTCCACCCATCGAGAGTCCCGCGACGACGACCTTCGAACATCGCGCGGTCAGCCGCTGAAGCGCAGCCTCGGCATCCGACGACCAATCGGCCCACGTCTTATCGAGGAGATCCGTCACTTCAGTGCCGTGACCAGCAAGTCGCGGTAGTTCGACGTTGAATCCCGCATCAGCGAACGACTGTGCAAGTTCACGCATCGACGACGGATTGCCAGTGAATCCGTGCACGACGAGCACTCCGACGCTCGCCGACGACGCGTGCGACCACTCCTCCGCTCCCGGAATCACCTGCGCAGCCATGTTTCCCCCTTCGTGAACGTCAACGACACGCTAGTTCAGCCTCAAAACGGCGCCGGAGCGTGCGGGGCGGTGCTGGTTGAATGATGAGGTGACTGGACAACGCCGCGAAGTCGATTTTTCGGCCTTCACCGCACTTGCGCCCGTCCTCGCACTCCTTCCCGTCTGGCTCGTGGCAATCGCCATCATCTGGGTGCCGGTGACTCAAGCGGTCCGCGTGTCGTTCGTCGTCTTCGCAATGCTCGCGTTTCTCTGTGGTGCGAGTCTCTTCCTGCGTCCTGTGCAGCGAGCAATCTTCACTCGTGTCCTTGGAGCCCGCCGCGCCAATGCCGACGAGCTCGTCCGCTTGAGCGAAGCGTGGAACGTCGTGGCCGAAGCCCACGGCATTCCCAAACATCGCTTCGTTCTCGCCGTCGTCGACTCCGACGACTTGAACGCCTTCGCGTGCGGTGGCCACCTCCTGATTGTTTCGTCATATGCAGCTCGCAATCTCACGCACGCCCAACTAACCGGTGTCCTCGCCCACGAATTGAGTCATCACCTCGGAAGCCACACCGTCGGACTCACCTTCGCACAGTGGATGAGCCTGCCGATCATCGGCCTCGCTCGCCTTGGCACGACACTGCGCGACATCAGCAACAGGATCGACCACGTGTTGCGCCCCGAGTATGCATCGATCGCCTTCGTCATGCGCATCGCCACGTTCATCTTGACCGCAATCTCGAAGGTTTTTTATAGCGGACTGCTCATCGCTCATGCGCTCGGAAACGCAGTCGGTCGTGGCGCCGAATATGCGGCAGATGCGCGAGCGATGCGGATGGGATTCGGTGAGCAACTGCTCGGTGCGCTCAAGCGATTCATGAACGAACACCACGTTGAGGAAGTGCATGGGCCTCTCGCCGGTGCACT
>JALRJT010000057.1 GCA_023254985.1 Ilumatobacteraceae bacterium
ACAGCAGGGCATCTTCGACCATGGCGTCGACCAACACCTGCTGTTGTGTGAACACCCACACGTCTTTACACATGGCCCAGGAGCCGATCTCGTGAACAATTTGCGTTGCGATCCCACCGCAGTCGGAGCCGAGCTCGTCGAGGTGCAGCGGGGTGGAGACATCACGTATCACGGACCGGGCCAGCTCGTCGGGTATCCGATCCTCTCGCTCGATCCCAAACATGGTGAGTCCGGACCCGCGGACACGCGCGCATACATCACATCGTTGGAGCAGTCACTGATCGATGCACTCGTCGAACTCGGCCTGGCAGACGTTGGTCGAATGGGCGAGTACCCGGGCGTGTGGGTCGAACCGAATGGACCACGTCCTCGCAAGATCGCCGCAATCGGCGTGCGTGTCGGCAACGGTTCGACGTCGCGACGGACCATGCACGGTTTTGCGCTCAATGTGTCGACTGATCTCACCTACATGCGCGAGCACATCGTGCCGTGTGGGATCAGCGACTATGCGGTGACATCGCTCGCCGAAGAGGGCATGGCGGTATCAATGCGTGAAGTGGCTGACGTGGTCGCACGACATGTGGCAGCACGATTCGCGGCAGCAACGACTCGCGCGGACGTCGCGTGGGACTATGCGCCGGATGATTTCGGGCTCTCGATTTCTGCGCGCAAGCCAGACTGGATTCGCCCCAAGGTGAACCACACTGCGCAGGTGCTCGAGACCAAGCGAACGTTGCGGGATCTCCAGCTCGTCACCGTGTGCGAAGAAGCCGGATGTCCGAACCTGAGCGAGTGCTGGAGTGATGGGACCGCCACGTTCATGGTGCTCGGCGATCGATGTACGAGAGCGTGTGGATTCTGTCTCATCGATACGCGTAAGCCGCTTGCCCCTGACACCGAAGAACCACTACGCGTCGCAGAAGCAGTAGCCCGCATGGGTCTGGAGTTCGCCGTGCTGACGATGGTTGCGCGCGACGATCTTCTCGATGGCGGCATGGCTCACGTTGCGGCGTGCGTGCGGGCGATCCGCGAGCATAACCCCGGCGTGCAGGTCGAAACCCTGGTGTCGGATGCAAAGGGTTCATCTGCAATCGAGGTGCTCTTTGCCGAGCGACCCGACGTGTTCAACCACAACGTGGAGACGATCGCGCGATTGCAGCGCACCGTACGACCATCCGCGGGGTACGCGCGCAGTCTGTCGGTGTTGGCGCGTGCGAAGGATCACGGGCTCGCGACGAAGTCGGGATTCATGGTCGGCCTCGGGGAGACCGACGAGGAGGTCGCCGAGTTGTTGCATGACTTGGCGAGCGTGGGCGTGAGCATCGTGACGATCGGTCAGTACTTGCGCCCGTCGTCGGCGCATCTTCCCGTCGTGCGCTACGTCGAGCCATCGTCATTTGCGACCTATAAGGAGATCGGCGAGTCGCTCGGTATCGCACATGTCGAATCGGGGCCGCTCACTCGTTCCAGTTATCACGCCAAGGAAGCGAGCAGGCGCTCCCTTCCGCTCACCGCAGTCTGAATCGAAAGGAAGATCCATGACACTTCGCCCCCTCATTCGCATCATCGACTCGCTTCGCACGGTCGAAGGTGGTGGCTTCGTCGTTCGTCGTCCGTTCCCGACCAACGTCGTCGACCACATCGATCCGTTCCTGTTGCTCGATGAGATGGGGCCAGCTGACTACGCCCCAGGAAAGGCCGTTGGCGCACCGAGCCACCCGCATCGCGGCTTTGAGACCGTCACCTATCTCTTGCACGGTGCGATGGTGCACGAGGACACCACCGGCGCACGTGCGGTCATTCGCCCGGGCGGCGTGCAGTGGATGACGGCCGGGTCAGGAGTGATTCATAGCGAGTTGCCGACGGAGGATTTGTTGCGTCTCGGTGGGCGACTGCATGGGTTTCAGTTGTGGGTCAATCTGCCAGCACGGAGCAAGATGAAGGATCCTCGTTACCAGGGATATGACGCTGACGAGATCACGACCGTTCCACTCGTCAACGGTGGCTCGATGAAGATCGTCGCCGGCACCGTGCACGGCGAGGCCGGACCAGTCGAAACGACGTCGCCGATGACGTATGCGCATGCTTCGATGAAGCAAGGTGACGTCGTCGAGTGGGCTCCGCCTGCTGGTCACACAGCCTTGAT
>JALRJT010000128.1 GCA_023254985.1 Ilumatobacteraceae bacterium
CCGCCACCCGTGGCGCGAGCGACGACGCGTTGCGTGCAAATGTTGCCCGTCTCGCTGCCGAAGCACTCGCGAGTGGTACGACCACGATTGAGGTCAAGTCTGGGTATGGCCTCTCGACGTCGGATGAAGAGCGATCACTCATTGCCGCACGGACTGAAACGTCGGAGACGACCTTCCTCGGTGCACACGTCGTGCCACCGGGAGTGAATGCTGATGACTACGTCGCAGAGGTCACGGGACCGATGCTCGAGGCGTGTGCGCCGCATGCGCGCTGGATCGACGTGTTCTGTGATCGCGGTGCCTTCGACGTTGACCAGGCGCGAGAGATCCTTCGCGCGGGTGCCGCAAAGGGTCTCGACATGCGGATGCATGCCAATCAGCTGCAACACGGGGGCGGGGTGGCGCTCGGGGTCGAGCTCGGCGTCGCTTCCTGTGACCACTGCACGCATCTTGCCGATGCCGACGTCGAGGCACTCGCTTCCACGAACGGATCTACGGTCGCCACACTGCTCCCGACAGCCGAGTTGTGCACGCGTTCGCCATTTCCCAATGCTCGACGGCTGATCGACGCAGGGGTCACGGTTGCGCTCGCTTCTGACTGCAATCCAGGATCGTCCTATACGACGTCGATGCCGCTCGCCATTTCGCTCGGCGTGATCTCAATGCACATGACGTGCGATGAGGCGCTGTGGGCGGCGACCGCCGGTGGTGCCAAGGCGCTGCGTCGTGACGATGTGGGATTGCTGAAGCCAGGGTCGAGGGCCGACCTCGTGGTGCTGAATGCGGCGAGCCACATCCATCTCGCGTATCGACCAGGAGTAGCCCAGATCGGTGCCGTCGTGCGCGAGGGTCGAGTGGTGGCGGGTTCGCTCTAGTTCACGAGGTGCACGCCGACGAGCGAGAGCCCGGCGATGCCACCCCAACTGATGAGTGCGAGCAGGAGTGGGCGGCCACCCACACGCAAGAGTTTGCGCACTCGTACCTCTGAGCCAAGCGAGACGAGCGCGCAGGCGAGGCACCACTGTTCGATCGTCTTGAGTCGTGACAGCACGTCGTCGGAGAGCACGCCCGAGGTGCGCACGAGAATCATTGCGAGGAATCCGAGCACGAAGATCGGCACGATCGTCGGTGACTTCGATCCTTGACGCGAGGTGAGGCCTTCCCGTGGCGTGCGCAGCCAGATGCTTACCATCGCCACGAGTGGGGCGAGCAATACCACGCGGGAAAGTTTGACGACCGTAGCGGCGTGCACTGAAGCATCACCACCGGTCGATGAGGTGGCGATGACTTGTGCGACGTCGTGAACGCTCGCCCCGACCCACGCGCCGAAGAGTTCGGGGGCATCGAGCCCGACGATGTCGCGCAGCGTGGGGAGGAGGACGATGGCGAGGCTGCCACACAGGGTGACGAGGGCGATCGCGTAGGTCACCTCTTCCTCATCGGCCTCGGCAACTCCCTCCATGGCTGCGACCGCGGACGCGCCACAGATTGAAAAGCCCGTGGCGACGAGGAGTGACAGTGGTCGTGAGACCCCGAGCCGGGGCCCCAGCCACATCGTGCCGAGGAAGGTCAGCGTGACGACGGCGATCACGACGAGGAGCTCCGCACCTCCGAGTTTGATCACCTGGGAGACGGCAAGTTGTGTGCCGAGGAGCACGATGCCGAAGCGCAGTACGCGCTTGGCGGTGAACTTGATACCTGGTGTGCAAACTGTGGGTACCGCACCGAGGTTGCCGAGGACGACGCCGATGACGAGCGAGGCAACGAGTGGCGAGACCGTGTCGAAACGGTCATGTACCTGAAAGCCGACGAAGGTGACGAGGAGCGCAAGTGCGAAGCCGGGTAGGATCGTCAACGATCGGCTGGGTGCGTTCACTCGTCAATTGTAGAATGAGGCCGTGGCGCCGTCGGAAACTTCGCATAACGGACTCCTCAATGGTCGGGGCGAGTGGCGCACAGTGTTATTGATCGCTGCCGTATACGGGGGAACGATCGCCACGGTGCTCAATCACGATCGTCTCGGAACGCCCCTGACCGTTCTTTTGCTTGCGTGGTTCGGTGCGTGGCACCTCTCCATGCAGCATGAGATGGTTCATGGTCACCCGTTTCGCGCGTCGTGGCTGAACACGGTCATCGCGTCGATTCCCGTCACCTTGTGGATCCCGTTTTTGTGTTTCAAGCGGGATCACCTCGAGCACCACGAGTCCGACCTCACCAATCCAGAACTCGACAACGAGAGTTACTACGTCTCGCAAGAAGCCTGGGACCGTGCCGGTCGCATCCGTCGCGCGGCGTACTGGGCGAATCGCACCTTGCTTTTCAGAATGTTCGTGTGGGTGATCGTGAGCACGATCACGTATCTGACGATGGTCATGCGTCAGGCAGTAGCCGGAACGCACGGTCGACGTCAGGCGTTTGCGCTACACGCGGTCGGTCTCGTTCTCGTCGTCTGGTTCGTGCGCAACGTCGCCGAGTTGCCCCTGTGGCAATTCGCACTCGGCACGACGTATGGCGGCCGGGTCCTGAATGCGTTACGACCGTTCCCGGAACACAAGTACCTGGCCGACACGAACGACCGCACCGCGATGATCATGGCAGGGCCGATCATGAGCCTTCTCATGTTGAACAACAACCTGCACGTGGCACACCACGACGAGCCGTGGGTTCCGTGGTACGCCTACGGCCCGCTCATGGAGCGTGTCGATGCAGTAGAGCGAGCGCGCAAGATCGGTCTGCTCTACGAGGGTGGTTATCTCGAGGTCTTCCGTCGCTATGCAGTTCGACCAATTTCGTCACCATTGCGCGACGGAAACTAGACCCGCGCGACGACCGGGAATCGCGGGTCGTCGAGTTCGTCGCCCGGACGAAGCCCCTTACCCTCGAGTGGCGGTGACGTCTTCCAGGGTCGCGTCGCAAAGCGCGCATCATCACCCACATATCGGAAACTCACAGCGCGTCGTCGGGTGATGCCCGTACCGGCAGTGCCCGGCGCAGCGTGCAGGGTTCGGTAGTGGAACGCAACGGCATCGCCGATCTCGACCGGTGTGGACAACGAGGCCTGAGTCTCAAGTTCGTCCGGTGGCGGGAGGTGGACAAAGTCGTGTGCGGCCTCCACGTAGGCGCTCTGGTCGGCGAATCGACGAGGGATGTACCGAGCGTTCCAGCGGTGGCTCCCCGGAATGAAGCGCAGTGCGACGGAATCGGGGATTGGGTCAAGTGGAATCCAAATGCTGACGTTGTCCATGCCGTCGATGCCGTAATACGGATCATCGTGATGCCATGGCGTCACCTCGCGGGTCTCGGCCTCCTTCACGAGGACGTGCTCGTGGAACAACCGGGCAACCTTCGAGCCCATCAGTTGCCGGGCTACCTGTGGGATTGGACCGGTGGTTCCCGCGCGGGCGAATTCCTCGATGCGCTGCCAGTTCACGTAGTCGTCGAAGAACCGTCCACTCGCCCCCGTCGGGGTGTACTCATTCGCCCATGGACCGGGGGCCGCGAGGTTCTTTTCGACGCCAGTGGCGAGTGCGGCGATCGTGTCGGCGGAGACAAGGTCCTTGAGTACCACGACCCCGTCCCGTTGGTAAGTCTCGACCACGCTCGGGTTCAGGGACTGAGTCACGACTCCACGCTAATTGGCGACGTTGGACTTGGAGGGGGAAAAGAAAAGACCGCCGGTTTTCACCGGCGGTCTTTTCGACTTCTGTAGTCGGTGGTTAGGCGCGAAGACCGCGGTTGACCATCGAGATGACGGCATCCTTCAGCGGGATCATTCCGAGAATGATCGCTCCGTTGGCGCAGTAGGTCATCCAGTCGTCCGAGAACGAAAGTCCCCAGCCCGAGATCGGGTTCATGTCCAGGACCCACACCATGGCGATGGCCACGATGAGGTTCCAGTTGGAACCGATGATCGGGATTTTGCGGATGATGCCCGAGAGCTGCACGGTGCCGAGCACCGAGTCAACCACGGTCGTGACTGCACCCAGCAGGGCCGCTGCTAGGAGGAGGTATCCGAGTGTGTACATGATCTTTTCCCCAGTTCTGTAGGCGTCGTTGCCTACGAATTCGACCGTAAGCACCACGTGGTGCCAGGTGGTGGATTTCACGCGATTGCAACGAACGGGCCAATGGGCATTGGATTGTTGCGAGTTCGTAACCTCCACATCGTCGCCTGCGGGGCCCGCCAATTAGGGTAAATCGCAGATGACTGGGGGTGCTATGGGGACACGAGAAGTCGACGTGCTGATCGTCGGGGCGGGGATCTCGGGAATCGGGGCCGCTTACCACGTGAAGACCATGTGCCCGAATCGGACCTTTGCCGTCGTCGAGGGACGCGAGCAGTTGGGCGGAACCTGGGACCTGTTTCGATACCCGGGAGTGCGCTCGGACTCTGACATGCACACGCTCGGCTACCGCTTCAAGCCGTGGACCTCGCGCAAGGCGATCGCCGACGGCCCCTCGATCCTGGCCTACCTGCGCGAGACGGTCGAGGAGTTCGACCTCGCCCGGCACATCACCTACGGGGTGCACGTGAGCAGGGCGGAGTGGTCCTCGAGCGAGGGGCGCTGGACTGTGATCGCGCGTCAGAACGGTGAAGAAGTCCGCTACTCGTGTTCGTATCTCTTCATGTGCACCGGGTACTACCGCTACTCGAAGGGTTTTGAGCCTGACATCCCAGGTCTGTCCACGTTCTGCGGCACCGTCGTGCACCCGCAGTTCTGGCCCAAGGATCTCGATTATGCGGGCAAGCGCGTCGTGGTCATCGGATCTGGTGCGACGGCGATGACGATCGTGCCATCGATCGCGGGGACCGCCGCGCACGTCACCATGCTCCAACGCTCGCCGACTTACGTAGTGGCGCGACCTGATGTGGATTCGGTGGCGGAGTTCTTGCGCAAGTTCCTACCCGCCAAGCTCGCATATCGCCTCGTGCGGTTCAAGAACACGACGATGCAGCAGTTCTTCTACAAGCGCATGCGCGCATACCCGCAGCAGGCCAAGGAGCGCCTGATGGGATTCGTGCGCGAGGCGGTCGGTGGGGTCGTGGATGTCGACACGCATTTCAATCCGACCTATTTCCCGTGGGATCAGCGCCTGTGCCTGCTTCCCAACGGCGACCTTTTCGAGGCACTGAAAGCCGGCACGGCCTCAATCGTCACTGACACCATCCGCACCGTGGACACCCGAGGAATTGAGCTGGTCTCTGGGTCTCGCATCGATGCAGACATCATCGTGACGGCGACTGGACTGCATCTCGTCACGCTCGGCGAGGTGGAATTCGCCAAGGACGGCGAACTCATCGACTTTTCACAGACCTGGACCTACAAGGGGATGTCGTATTCCGGGGTTCCCAACCTCGCGACGTCGTTCGGGTATATCAATGCCTCCTGGACGCTTCGTGCGGACCTCACGTGTGAATACGTGTGTCGCCTGCTCAACCACATGGACAAAGTTGGTGCGACGGTGTGCACGCCGACCTTGCGCGAAGGTGAGGAGTCGATGCCGCAGCGCCCGTGGGTGGACGGCTTCACCCCCGGCTACATGAATCGCGTGATGCACCTCATGCCCAAGCAGGGGGATCGTGAGCCGTGGCTGAACCCGCAGGACTACAAGCGCGATATCGAACTGTTCCGCAAGTCTGCGGTAGACGATGGAGTGATGCGCTTCACCGCGACCGTACCGGTCTGAGCGATGGAGGTTGCCAAGCCAGCAGGACCATGGGCCCCACTTGCAGTGCGCGTCTATCGCGCCGTGTGGATCGCCGCGCTTGTGTCCAACGTCGGCAGTTTCATGCACATCGCCGCTGCCAGCTGGCAGATGACGCTCCTCACCGACTCTCCAACGTTGATCGGGCTCGTGCAGACGGCATGGGCAGTTCCCGGATTCCTCCTTGCCCTCCACGCGGGTGCCATCGCCGACATCTTCGACCGCGCCAAGCTGTTGTACGTCACCGAAATCATCGCGCTCGTCATCGCCGCCGTGCTCGGCATTCTCGTCATCTCAGGCTCGATGTCGGTGTCGGTTCTGCTTGCTGGCACGTTCCTCGAATCCGTCGTCATGACGTTGTCTGCACCGGTGTTCATGGCGGCGACACCGCACTTCGTCGGTCGTGGGTTGACTCCGCAGGCCCTCGGTCTCGATTCGGCATCTCGCAATATCGCCCAGACGGTCGGGCCGGCACTCGCGGGAATCCTGATCGCGGCCTCAGATGCGGGCGTCGTATTCCTCGTGAATGCGGTTTCATTCGTCGGCATCCTCTTCGTCGCCCACCATTTTCGTCACACGATTGACGATGATCGTCGGCCATCGCGTGTCAACGCAGCAATTCGCGAGGGCCTCGCATTCGTCTGGCGCAACTCACGCACTCGAGGAGTCTCCATTCGCATCATGGGTGTTGGTGTCACGTCGGCGGGATTACTCTCGCTCGTTCCCGTCGTTGCGTCGAAAGAGCTCGGGGCAGGATCATTCGGTTACGGACTGCTCGCTGGTGCACTCGGTCTCGGCTCGGTGCTCGGGATCTTGGTCATGCCTCGTCTTCGCAGGATGATGTCGGAGGAGGGGATCGTCGGTGTTACGAGCATCGTCTGGGGCGTCGGGGTCGCGCTCTTTGCCGTTGCCCCAAGCGTTGGGGTCGGTGTGGCGTGCGTGCTCGTCGTCGGTGCGGCTCAGATGGCCACGATGAACACCTATTGGTCGCGCTATCTCCTCGAGCTGCCCGACTGGCTACGAGGCCGTGGGACGTCGCTGTCGATGCTGGTCGTCTGGTTCGGAATGTCCCTCGGATCGAGCGGATGGTCAAGTGTTGCAGCAGGCTTCGGCGTCTCGCAGGCACTCATCGTCGTAGCAATCTGCCACGTGGGCATGACTTTCGTTGGCCGGGTGGCCCTGCGGATGGATCGCGCGGCGAACTAAGCGTGCACGGTGAGGCGTCGGACCGCCTCGATGACGAGATCGTCCACGGTCACCGAACCGGCATCGACTGCTCGAGCAAGGTCGGCACGCATGTCGTGTTCCCAGAAGTTCTCGAGGTGATACACGGTCGCACTGACGGCGTCCGCACTCTTGTCCGCCGCCCACTGACGGGCGATCTGGTTCGCCATGCGCACGAGCGCTCCGAGGCGGTGCTCGGGGTGGTCGAGTTCGATCGTCGAGGCGCTGCGTCCAGGGGAAACCTGCACGGCCGTCACCTTGTACTCGGGGCAGTTGGTCGCCCAGTCGCTGTTCTCGGTGGTCACGACGTTTGCGCCGCTCACCGGGTGGTGGAAGGTGGTGTACACGACACCAGGGGCCACGCGGTCGGTGACGTGAGCGCGCAACACCGTCGAACCAACGCGGCTCGAGATCGTCACTTCCTCGCCGTCGTGCACACCACGCTCTTCTGCATCTGCCGGATGGATCTCGAGGATGTCCTCGGGATGCCACTTCACGTTCTGCGTGCGGCGAGTCTGGGCGCCGACGTTGTATTGGCTGAGGATGCGACCGGTGGTGAGAAGGAGTGGGAACTTGCGGTTCGAGCGCTCCTCGGTCGGGACATACGGCGTTGGGGTGAACTTGCCGAGACCGCGCACGAAACGATCGCGGTGCATGATCGGCGTGCCGACGGGGTTTGCGTCGTTGCAGGGCCACTGGACGCTGCCCACGCGGTCGAGATGGTCGAAGGACACGCCCGCGAACGTCGGGGTGAGCTTGGCGATTTCGTCCATGATCTCACTCGAGGAGTTCCAGCGCATCGCAAAGCCCATCGCTTCGGCGAGGTCGCACACGGCTTCCCACTCGTGCTTGCCGGTCTGAGGTCGCATCGCCGGTCGCACGCGGTTGATGCGGCGCTCGGCATTGGTGAAGGTTCCGTCCTTTTCGAGGAACGAAGTGCCCGGCAGGAAGACGTGAGCCAACTTGGCCGTCTCGTTGATGAAGAGGTCCTGCACGATGACGCACTCCA